>CAMBBZ010000031.1 GCA_945863965.1 Chitinophaga pinensis
TCATATACTTTTCGGGGGAAGAATTCAGAATGCCTTTTACTTCCACCATTATGAATCCCCACCACCATAGTAGGCGGCACTTTGCCCTCATCTATTAACGATTGCAAGGTCTCGTCTATATGCCACTCTTGGTGGTTCCATGTAATACCCGAATCGAACAACATTTGTCCGTCGTGCATGTAAATCACATCAAAGGCAATCACCGTATCATCAATAATGCTAGGTGTCCAAATATCAATGGTGCGATTTCCTATGAATCCAGAATGGAAATTTTCCCATCGATGTATTTTACCGGTTTGAACTTGAGGGATTTGTCCAAACAAAGCTGTATTAAACAATAACACAGAACTCAACAATGTGGCGCTTTTAACGATTGGGATTTTCCTTAAAAAAAATAACATCATCTTCATATTTCCCTAATTTAAACGCCCCATTTGGAATAGTACCTAAGCAAGTAAACCCATTTTTTTTCAGTACGTGTTGAGAAACCATGTTTCTACCAAAAACATGGGCCACTACCACCTGTAAGTCAAATTTTGAGAATCCCAAATCTAAAATTAAACGAATTGCTTCGCTGGCTATTCCCTTTCCCCAAAAATCAAGTCCAACCCAATATCCCAATTCAGCGGTTTTGCAATATATATCATCCCTAAAATGAAGACCGATACCGCCTACTAAATCCGTTCCATATTGAATTCCAAATACAGAGCAAGGATTCTGTAAAGAAAATCGCTTAATGAAAGTTTCCGCATCGCTAAAGGTGTATGGTTGAGGAAAACGATCGCTTGTGTTTTGCGAAATTCGCGAATCATTTGCGAGATCTGCAAATAATTGGGCATCTGATACTTGCAAATTGTGCAATTTTACTACCTTCATAAGAGTTAAGAATTAAGTTCGGATATTCACAAAGATAAACATCTCTTATTTTAATGTGTAACACGACGAAGCATGTACCCTGTCTATAGAGTTTATAACTACTTTTGCCAATATTAACGCTTGAAAAACAAAAAATCATGCAAGAGCAACAGCCCAATAACCCGGTTCATGGAGTCAAACTAGCGGATATGCTGCAGTATCTTTTCGAAGTTTACGGATGGGAGGGATTGGCCGATAGGATCAATGTGCGTTGCTTTAAGTTCGAACCCTCCGTGAATTCGAGTCTCGCCTTCTTGAGAAAAACCCCATGGGCAAAAGAGGAACTTCAAAAACTCTACATCCATACCGTAACGCGGAATCCAACCAAACGGTTCTAAAGTTAAGTCGTTTTTGGCCGCCTAAATTCTAAACTCTCAGTTGCGAATGCTGTAAAACAGCGGGTTCACTCCATTAAGCGCTTATCCGCCCATTATCCTTACAACGAAAAGTCGAGCTTGTAATAAAACAAGGGCAACAATCCCAACTGATAGTTTATTCGGCGGTTTGGAGGCTCATTGATGTACGTATAGTTAAGAATATTCTTGCGGTTGGTCACATTAATCAAATCAATCGCGAACTCATGACTCACTTTCCTGGCGTTAAAGCGATAACTCAAGCGCACGTCAAAACGCATATACGGCGTTCCAAATCGCTCGGTATTTTTAAGCGCGTCCAGCTCTCTATATTCTCTAAAATCAACAGAAGCAGCGGAATCAATCGGTGAGAATCGACGGGCACCCGCAAACGTAGCTTTACCCCCTACATTCCAAATATGCCTTTTATTTACCGTAAATTCCTTGGCAAACAAGGCATTCACCGCATAATCGGTGTTGAAATCGGATTTACGCCATACCCCGTCACTACCGGCATACTGCGCGTCAAATACACTTCCCGAAAATAAATAATAAAATCCCTTTGAGAAAAAGCGCTCCACCGTTAATTCTAAACCATAATTATAGGCCCGACCTTCGCTGACCAATTGTTCGGGGAAAAACCGACTAAAACCGGAGCCCGTATTGGCCAAACTGAATGAAGAAGACCGTTTTTCAATAGGAATATCCCAAAGATTCTGATAATACGCTTCCATTTTGATGCGACTCGCGCGACCCATATTCCAATCCCATCCCAATATATAATGTGCACTCTTGGTGAGCTCCATATCCAATAAATGCGGATGCGTATTACCCGGCAACGTGAAATAATACAGATACGGCGATTGTGTTTGAGCGTGTATCCCAGAACCAAAATTCAAACGGTGTTTTTTAGAAATTTGATAGGTTAAACCCACCCGAGGTAAGACCCAAGCCGCCGAAAATCCGCGCAAAGAATGATCCATCTCTGCTTGCGGTATCATAGGTTTATATGAGATGCTGAATATTTGCGATTGCAAGCCCACCACACTGGTCAAATTGCGCGACCACCGGTATTTCCATTGTACATAGGGAATGAACATATCGGCAGGTGAATTTTGAGAATTCCAGCGCAACGACCAAGACCAATAATTGTCTTGGGTTGGATTTAAATTCCGTGCCGAATCAAAGTACGTATACCAATAATGCCGGTATTGCAAACCCGCTTTCAAGGTACTTCTGGGATTGAACGCATGGTTCACAAAAAGGTGCATTCCCAATGACTGCTCCTGAAATCTATAATCCAAATTCGGCACCGTAGAATCCAATTTCAAACTATTATACATTTCCCCATCGCGAAAGGTCGTATCCAAAATGGTGAAATACGCCAATTGATGCCGGGCATCTACCCGCTGGTGATTGAAACTCATCACCGCTTTGAAATACGTTTTGGATCCCACCGACTTCTGATAACTCGCTCCCAAAACACCCATACTCGAACCAAAAAACTGATCGCGGTCGTTATCGCCATATAAATTTCGGCTCGATTCCGTTTTATCCGAAATCATGATATCGATATTGCTGATACCGCCCATCCCAAAAACCGAAAAACTCGCTTTGTTTTTCAGGGGAAACTTCAAGTGAAACGACGCATCTTGATACCGAGGAACCGCATCGGTTCCGATGGGCACATTCAAAGCGCCCAACATCGATAACGTAGAATATCGATACGTGGCCAAATAGGTGGCACCTTTCTTATTCAAAGGACCCTCGGCCAATAAATCCCAACCCAAAATACCAAATTGCGAACTCATTTCGTGCTTTCGGGTATTGCCCGGCCTCAGTTTTAAGTCAAATGCACCTGCAATCCCATTTCCATATTCGGCCGGAAACGCCCCCGTAAAAAAGTCGCTATTGCCCAAAATTTTATTATTAATTATCGAAACCGACCCTCCCGTAGTGCCTGGAATGGCAAAATGGTTTGGATTCGGAATATCAATTCCTTCCACCCGCCACAAAATGCCCGCGGGGGAATTTCCCCTCACCACTATATCATTTCTCGAGTCATCGGCCCCTTGAACGCCGGCAAAATTCGACGCCATCCGCGCCGGGTCTCCCCTACTTCCTGCAAAACGATCCGTTTCTTCTACGGTAAACAAGCGCGCCGAAATCAAGGCGGCATCGTTATTGGTTTGATCGTTGTTTTTTCGCGCCTTCAGATCGATGGAGCCCAAACGCTCTACGAATTCTTTTTCTAGGGAAACATAAAATACGCCTTCCTTACCCGAGCTCAAGATTACGCCATTGGCCACATAGTCGGTATACGAGTTTAAACTCACCTTCATTTCGTTGCGACCTACCCAAGCGCGTTTGATCTCAAACGAACCGGTTTTATCGGAACGTGTTTCCCGAACGGAATCTTTATTTCCTTCAAATTGGAAAGTAATCAAGGCATTTTCTAAGGCCATTTGAGATTCCTTATCCGTAATTACCCCACGGACCGTTTGGTACATCTGTGCATGGGCCGTTTGAATCCCACCTAATGCTAAAACCGCTAAAACGATTTTGGTTCTAAATACCTTGAAAATCTTGGGCATATCAATACATTAAATTATCAGCGGCGGTAAAAATACAATTCCTTAGGGGTACACTAATACGCTGCGTACATTTAATTTTAGTAAATTTCCGTAATCCAAAGGGAAAAATTACGACCAAATACTAATGCCAACCCTATTGCGTCATACTTTAGTAAAAAACCTTAAATGCAAAACGCCCCTGCCCCATATGTAGCGCGCATTACGGCTGTGTTTCGTTTCGGATTATCATATTAAATCCTCATTAACTCATTTAAAGAGTTTGACTTACCCATGTAATTTGTCTACATTCGAATTATATGGAATATCGAATACTTGCCACTGAAACCATTGTGAGTTTAGACTCTTATTTGAGCCATTATTTGTCTGAAAATCCCGATGCCCAAATTATAATTGGGTGCGATTCAAAAAACCGCGATTCCGAAACGGTTTACGGTTTGGTAATCGTTTTGTACAAAGAAAAAAAAGGCGGACATGTATTATACGCCAAACAAAGAGTGTCCCGCATACGCGACCGTTGGTCAAGACTTTGGAGGGAAGTAGAACTGTCGGTTGCCTTGGCCAATGAACTCCAAGAAAAAGGATTTCCCAAAGCAAAATTCATAGATTTGGACCTTAACCCAGATCCCCGATTCAAATCCAACGATGTTGTCCGAGCCGCGGTGGGATTAGTAGAATCCATGGGTTATGAAGCGCGCACAAAACCCTACAGCTTGTGTGCGAGTTACGCCGCCGATAAAGTGTGCTAAACACCCCCTTCAATTGTAAAATTTAGGCGCTTATCGATAATACCCATTTATCTGCGTTCCTTTTTGTAAGTTCGCCGATCCAATCATGTTGAAAGTAAGTCACGTTTACAAGTACTTCGATGACCAGTGCGTCAACAACGATATTTGCTTAGAACTAAGAGAAGGTGAAATATTTGGACTCTTAGGCCCTAACGGCGCGGGTAAAACCACTCTCATGCGCATGCTCGCTACGGTTACAAGTCCCGATCGCGGCGAAATATTGCTAAATGGCGAACCCCTCACCTATAAACACGTTCCCTTAATTGGCTATATGCCCGAAGAACGCGGTTTGTATCGCAAAATGTCAGTCGTTGATCAATTATTGTATTTCGCCGAACTTAAAGGATTGTCGCGGTCAATGGCCAAAATACACGTTAAAAAATGGCTACAGCGACTCGACATTATTCATTGGGCCGACAAAAAAATGGAGGAGCTGTCGAAAGGAATGGCTCAAAAAATACAATTTATCTCTACTATTTTACACGAGCCTAAATTCCTGATATTAGACGAGCCCTTTAGCGGTTTTGATCCCGTAAATGCCGACATGGTTAAGGATTTAATTATTGAATTAAAAAACGCAGGCACCACCATCCTATTTTCCACGCATCGCATGGATAACGTAGAGGAGCTTTGCCACCGATTGGCCATTATTCACGAGGGACATAAAGTACTAGACGGCAGCATTTCCGAAGTTCGTCAGAGCCATTTTAGGAACGAATACGATTTGAGTTTCGCTGAAGCGGTTGTCCTTCCTGCACACTTTAATCGAGCGCCTGGCGATTCCAATTCATCCAATAGCCTGCGCGTAACATTGACCGAAAATCAAACCGATAAAGACCTGTTAGACTGGGCATACGGAACCCAACAACTCAAATCGTTTGGCGCCTACTTGCCCACCATGCACGAAATATTCATATCTAAAGTATCCAAGCAATGAGAAGTATTTGGGTCGTTCTGAAAAAGGAATACCTCACCCGTGTAAAAAACAGAACTTTCATCGTAATGACGTTCTTGGCACCGGTATTGATCGCCTTATTTTACGGCGGTGCCATCTATTTTGCCACCGTTGGAGCCGAAGACCATTCGCAAAAAAATGTATATTTCAATGCGCCGCATTGGGAACTAGAATCGGATGAACTGTCGTTTGAAACCTATACCTTTTTGCCCGCATTAAACAGTACGAGCGAAATGCTCCAACAAATTGAAAACGGAAAAGCGAGCGGTTGGCTGCAAATTAACGATAAAGATTTACGCAGTTTAGATTCCACCGAACTCGTGGGCGGAAGCACTTTCTCTGTAACAGAACTTCAAAAACTGAATACTCACATCAAAACCCGCGTTCACGAGTACCTGCTCAAACAAGCCGGGATATCCGAAAGCACCCTTCGACTCACAGAGGTCAGCGGCGGCATTAAATCTTTAGAAATTGACCAAACGGGTAGCATCGCGAACTCCAATACCAACCTAAAAAGTGCAGTAGGTTTCGCCATGGCCATGATTATTTACATGTTCATCTTCATTTACGGCTCTATGGTTATGCGTTCCGCTATGGAAGAAAAAACCAACCGCATTGTTGAAGTCATTGTAAGTTCCGTTAGGCCTTTTGATTTAATGTTGGGTAAGATTCTAGGGGTTGCCTTAGTGGGTCTCACCCAATTTTTTGCGTGGATATTTTTGAGTATTCTGCTTTTAGGGGGACTCACCTTTGCGTTTTCTTCTGGGGGAAATCCGGTACCCGCAGAGGCGCAAAACATGCCGATACACGAGTTTATTGAAGGTTTTAACACCCTTCCCTTTACTAATATCATCCTTGTATTTGTACTCTTCTTTTTGGGTGGTTACCTTTTATATAGCAGCATTTTTGCGGCTATTGGAGCGGCGGTAAACCAAGAAACCGACGTGCAACAGTTTATGTTACCCGTAAGTTTGCCTTTGGTTTTTGGATTTATCATTGCCCAATCGGTCGTTTTTCAGTCTCCGAACGGACAGCTCGCGCAAATCTTTTCCATGATACCGTTCACCAGTCCTATTGTAATGGCAGTGAGAGCCCCATTTGATGTCCCATTAAGCGAAATTATTGCCAGCTTCGTGCTATTAATGGTAACCTTTTTATTTATGGTTTGGCTATCCGCAAAAATCTACCGCGTGGGCGTGTTGATGTACGGGAAAAAACCCAGTTGGAAAGACTTATGGCGTTGGGTACGCCAATCTTAAAGTAGATTAAGCTGTCCATTCTCGCCATTTATTTTTGGCGGTTCTATCGGCGTAACCTGAACTACCTCAGCATCTGTAGTATCGGCATCATTGGGGTCTGGGTTTTCTTCCGACTCATGTTCTAGAACCACTTCCTCAATAACGGCTGGAACACCCAATTTTTCCGAGTTCAACGTGATTTTCTTCACCGTATCGAACGAAAGTCTGTTCCCTACCGACTTCCAACCTTTTACTTCTATGAAATCCGTAATGTTGATTTCTTCGGTGTTCTTCTCCTTCTTTTTATTCTCAGTGAGCAAGGTAATCTGCATGGGTTGTGCCAATGATAAACACTCGAGCTGTGATCCTTTTTCTTCTGAGATAAAGAGGAATTTTTTATGTGCCGTAGTTGTTTCAATCATAAAGCGCTTCACAAAATGGTATTTGGTTTTACCATCGAGGTATACGACCTGTAGCGGCAAATCGGCGTAAAACTTTTGAATGTGATGGACCTCTTCAGGAGCAAAACGATTGATTAACTCGTAATTGGAAAGTTCGTAGGACCCGTCTTTGAATACAATTAACAATTGATCATCGGAATCGAAAGCCCCTAAATAAAGGCCTTTTTCATCGCCGTTCAACCGCCCTGTTAGGTGGTCCCACCATATATTCACACCCCCAAGGGTAGAGCCGCCTTTTTCTTTTAACTCGACCTTTCGGACCGGATATTTCGTGATTTGATTTCCCCCAGCCGTTTTACCCTTAATGCCTAATTTAGCAAAATCGTATTCGAATTGTTTGAGGCGTGCATTGGCAGATGCCGTTAAGAAAATGGTTATTTTTTCGGCTTCGCCATTAGGATTAACGGAGAAATAAAGCACTTTCGTTTTGGCTTTATCGGAGGCCATATTGTATACTTTTTCTCGAATTAAACCGGTGGCATTGAATCGTTTGGCCATGGCTTTTTTACCCGCAGCATCCCAGTATACCAAGTTGTAAGTGGTGCGTTCATCGCCTTTACGCCAAATTCCCACATGCAGTAAATCTTTCCCGAAAAAGTGCTTATCGGAAACTTTGGCAATGGAATAGGACCCATCGGTGCCAAATGCAATTACATCGTCGATGTCTGAACAATCGAGTACGAAAACATCTTTTTTGAGGGAAGTACCCACAAATCCTTCTTCGTAATTGGCGTAAAGCTTCACGTTAGCGGCCGCAACGATATTGGCCTCAATCGTATCGAATACTTTTATCTCCGTTTTGCGTTCTTTGCCCATCCCATACTTCTTGATGAGCTGCTTGAAATAGGCAATGGCGTATTCGGTAAGATGTGCCAAGTGTTGATTCGCTTCTTCTATTTCGGATTCAATACTTCGAATTAACTCGTCGGCTTTAAAGGCGTCAAATTTAGATATACGCTTGATTTTGATTTCCGTAAGTCTAACAATATCCTCTTCGGTTACCTCGCGTTTTAATAAGGATTTATAAGGATCCAACCCTTTATCGATGGTTTGAATTACCGCTTCCCAAGTTTCACACTCCTCGATATCGCGATAAATGCGGTTTTCTATGAATATTTTCTCTAAAGAAGAATAATGCCATTTGTTTTCTAATTCGGAAAGTTGGATTTCTAATTCACGCTTCAGCAGCTCTAAGGTGTGATAGGTTGAGGCTTTTAAAATCTCCGAAACCCCCATGAAACTTGGACGGTTCGCTTCGATTATACAAGCCAATGGCGAAATAGACAACTCACAATCGGTAAAGGCATAGAGCGCATTGATGGCCATATCGGGCAATATGCCGGGCACCAATTGGATTTCAATCTCTACGTTAGCGGCTGTATTATCGATTACTTTTTTGACTTTTATTTTACCGCTATCACTGGCCCTAATGATGCTTTCAATCAAACCTCCGGTTGTGGTGCCAAATGGAATGTCTTTGATCAGCAGGGTGTTTTTATCTTTTTCTTCAATGCGCGCCCGTACCCGTATGCGACCGCCTTTTTTACCGTCGTTGTATTGCGCAAAATCTGCGCTTCCCCCGGTAGGGAAATCAGGAAAAATTTCAACTTTTTTACCCTTCAATACATCGATACTGGCCTCGCACAATTCGATAAAGTTGTGCGGCATTATCTTGGTACTCAAACCCACCGCAATTCCTTCTACCCCTTGGGCCAATACCAAGGGAAATTTCATCGGTAAATTGATGGGTTCGCGCTTACGACCGTCGTAACTCATTTGCCAATGGGTCGTTTTGTCGTTGAAAGCCACTTCTTTGGCGAACTTCGAAAGTCGGGCTTCAATATAACGCGGTGCTGCTGCACTATCGCCGGTGCGCACATCGCCCCAGTTACCCTGGGTTTCTATTAATAAATCTTTCTGACCTAAATTTACGAGGGCATCGCCAATGGCGGCATCGCCATGTGGATGGTAGGCCATGGTAGAACCAATAATATTGGCAACCTTATTGAACCGACCGTCGTCCATCACATTCATGGCATGTAAAATCCGGCGTTGCACGGGCTTTAGTCCGTCTTCTACGGCTGGGATGGCCCGCTCTAAAATTACATAACTTGCATATTCAACAAACCAATCTTTGAACAAGCCCCCAACGGGCTTAACCTCTGAGTTAGAACCCAAAGACTCGTCGTTAACAAGGTTTAAATCGTCAATATGTTCGGGATGCTCTTCCATGAATCAAGTCCAAAACTAGCATTAAAAAACCACCAATACTTCACAGTTTATTCACAAAAACGCGGAATTGCCCTTTTGTATCAAAAACGAAAGCGTGTGACATTTTGTCAGTTATTTCGTAAATTTGCAATTACATGGATTTACAAGCCGTAAAACAACGTTTTGGAATTATTGGAAACGCCCCCTTACTCAATGCGGCCCTTCAAACGGCGGTAAAGGTGGCCCCTACCGATATGAACGTGTTAATTCAGGGAGAAAGTGGGGTTGGTAAAGAAAGCTTTAGTAAAATCATTCACCACCTGAGCGGTCGCAAACACGCGCCGTTTATAGCGGTAAACTGTGGGGCCATTCCAGAGGGCACTATAGATAGCGAGCTTTTTGGTCACGAAAAAGGCTCTTTCACGGGCGCTACTGATAAACGCCAAGGTTATTTTGAAAGCGTAAACGGGGGCACTATTTTCCTCGATGAGGTAGGTGAGTTGCCTTTGGGAACTCAGGCACGCCTTTTACGAATCCTTGAAAATGGCGAATTCATTAAAGTGGGTAGTTCCAAGGTTCAAAAAACCGATGTCCGAGTGGTAGCCGCTAGCAATCGAAACCTGCTGGATCGGGCGCAACAGGGCAAATTTCGCGAAGACCTCTATTACCGATTGGCCACCGTGCCCATTCGCGTGCCGCGTTTGAGCGAGCGCAAAGAGGATGTTTCCCTACTTTTTAAAAAATTCAGCTCTGATTTTTCCGAAAACCACCACCGCGAATTACTAGAATTGAGCAGCGAGGCCCAAACACTGCTGGAAAATTACCCGTGGCCTGGAAATATCCGACAGTTGAAGAACATCAGCGAACAAATTTGCGTACTCGAAAATAGGTCTTGGATTACCGATGAAACCTTAAAACAATACCTCCCCCCTGTTGTAAATCAATTGCCGATGTTATTAGAAAAAACAGCCGAAGGCAATTACGAAGGAATGAGTGAGCGTGATATTTTTTACAAAGTACTTATCGATTTAAGACGCGATGTTAACGACCTGAAAAAAGTCGTATTTGGCTTATTAGACTCCCAAGACGGACAACAAGTGCCGGTATCTTCGGCCAGCAAACAAGACATTGGCGGATTTCGCAAATTTCCCTTACACGAAGAATCGCGTTTTTTACAACCGCCTGCACATTCCCAGTCCGAACTATCGACTTATCCCAAAAGCAGAACCGAAGACGGTGATTTCATAGATGCGGAAACTTTTGGTGCCGATGACACGAATGACTTGAGTTTAGAGACCAAAGAAATAGAACTTATCCGATTGGCGCTTACGCGCAATAATGGCAAACGCAAAAAAGCGGCCGATGACTTAGGAATTTCAGAAAGAACCCTTTACCGTAAAATCAAACAATATGAATTGGAATAACGTTCGCTTTTTGATAGCCCTATTCCTTTTGATCTCGGGTTGTGGCATTTATGACTTCAGAGGCGCCAACATCCCCAAAGAAGTCAAGAATTTTTCCGTGGATTTCTTTAATAACGAAGCCGAATTGGTGAATCCAAGTCTCAGTATCGATTTCACAGAAAAACTCAAAACCAAATTCCAAACGGAAACCACCTTGGGCATGGTATCCGAAAATGGCGATTATAAAATAGGCGGGGTCATTAACCGATATCAAATTGCCCCTGCAGCTCTCAATGCCCAAACAGGCTCGGCACAAACCCAATTTACTATTTCCGTAAGGGTAGACTTTGTTTGTGAGAAATATCCCGAAAAAGATTTCTCCAAAGATTTTACCTCCTCGCAAACATTCGATTCAGGTCTGGATTTTAATAGTGTAGAGGCTACGCTCTCTAACGAGCTTACCGATATTATCGTACAACAAATTTTTGCGGCAATTGCCCTCGACTGGTGAACCATAAAACCCTTAAAGATAGCGCACACAACCTTGAATCTCTTGATGCGGGAACGGTTCAAGACTTGATCGAAATGACCAAGCGTTTCCCCTATTTTGCATGGCCTTTTGTGCTTTTAGCCAAACAGTATCAGCAAAAGCAAGACTTCCGGGCGGAAGCGTTGATGCACCAAGCGGCATTGCGGGTGCACGACCGCAGTTGGCTTTACACCTTTTCCCATGCATCAAAACCGGCAATAGCGCATGCGGTTCCGCAGCCGTCGGAGCCCAAAATAAACATACAAACTCCAGTTATAGAGCCGACAGTAAACGTCGAGGCTGCAAGAACAACCCCAGCAGAACCGCCCGCATTGTTGGAGACCGAAATACAAATCCCGATTTTAGAACCTACAGTAAACGTCGAGGCTGCAATAACAACCCCAGCAGAACCGCCCGCATCGTTGGAGACCGAAATACAAATCCCGATTTTAGAACCTAAAGTAAACGTCGAGACTGCAATAACAACCCCAGCAGAACCGCACGCATCGTTGGAGACTGAAACACAAATCCCGTTTGTAGAACCAGCCGTATTATTAGAGGCTGAAATACCAATGCCCACTACCCCGTTGCCTGTAGCAAGCGCCTTTGTATCGGACCCAAAGCGCATTCAATCGAAAAATGAAAGGCAGCCCCTTTTTACCCCAGAACGCGTACAATTTTACGATCTTGAACGGATATTTAGTGAAAAACAACCTGTCGAACAAGAACCACACAAGGGTATGGCGAGCACCGATTTTTACGCATGGCTTAACACAGCGCCTCCAAAAGCGACATCTCCCGATGTAATTGCTACGGAACCAACGCCAGGCCCATCCTCTGAAATTCCAGAATCAATAGCCCAACAAAAATCCATAATTGAAAACTTCCTGATTAACAAACCGAGTATCTCAAGGCCAAAGCAGGAATTCTTCAAGCCCGAAAAAGCCCAGAAAAAAGGAGAAATCCTTAGTGGTGCCATCGTAACAGAAACCTTGGCCCGGATTTACCTAAAACAAGACAACCCACAAAAAGCAATATGGGCATATCAACAATTACAGTTGAAATTCCCCGAAAAAAAGACGTACTTTGCAAACCTTATTAGTCAAATCGAAATCGAACAAAACAAATTATGACCTGGATACTCATTTTAGCCATTATCGTTTCCCTACTACTTATGTTGGTTATTCTCGTTCAAAACCCAAAGGGTGGCGGACTTGCTTCTAACTTTTCACAAGGAAACCAAATTTTCGGAGTAGAAAAAACCACCGACATTGTTGAAAAAATCACGTGGATTGGTGCCATTGTAATTGTGGTTATTTCATTGGTAGCCGCCTCTTATAACGGTCAGCGCAGTAAAGCAGCGGGATCTCAACCTACTACCGAAGAAACTTCATTGCCGGATGTGAAAGCACCAAAGCAACGTTAAACAAAACCAACTTCAATAAAAAAGCCTGCATTTTATAAAAATGCAGGCTTTTTTGTGTTTTAGATTTCCTTATTTCAGGGCATTCAAACGTTCGGCCAAATCCAAACCGTGTAATTTAGCGGTTGCCTTGGCTATTTCATATCCCGCATCGGCATGTCGCACCACACCAATTCCTGGATCGTTGTGCAATACCCGTCGCAATCTTTCATGGGCATCGTCGGTACCATCGGCCACAATTACCATTCCTGAATGTATGCTATATCCCATTCCAACGCCGCCACCGTGATGTAAACTTACCCAACTGGCGCCTCCGGCCGTATTTACAAATGCATTAAGAATGGGCCAATCGGCCACGGCATCCGAACCGTCTAACATGGCTTCCGTTTCTCTATTTGGTGAAGCCACGGAACCGGTATCCAAATGATCTCTGCCAATTACTATCGGCGCTTTCACCTCACCGTTGCGCACCATTTCGTTGAATGCCAGCGCCGCTTTTTGGCGATCTCCCTGACCGATCCAACAAATTCGTGCTGGTAATCCTTGGAATTCTATTTTCTCCTGGGCCATCTTGATCCAACGCTTCAAACTTTCATTTTCAGGGAAAAGTTCCAATATTTTCTTATCTGTGGCATGTATATCAGCCGGATCGCCGCTAAGGGCTACCCAACGGAAAGGACCTTTACCTTCACAGAATAAAGGACGAATATAGGCCGGTACGAAACCCGGAAAATCAAATGCATTTTTCAATCCTTTTTCTAAAGCCCTACCCCTCAGGTTATTTCCATAATCAAAGGTAATGGCTCCCTTTGCTTGTAAATCAAGCATCAAACTAACGTGTTTGACCATCGTTTTATAGCTAAGATCTACGTAGGTATCGGGATCATTTTTGCGCAGGCGATCGGCCGCCTCCACATCCATTTCCATAGGATAATAACCAATTAACGGATCGTGAGCGGAAGTTTGATCGGTAAGCGTATCGGGTATAATATTGCGCTCCACCATACGCTCCAATAAATCAACCGCGTTACACAATACGCCAATACTCAAGGCTGCACCCTGTTCTTTGGCCATTAATGCTTTGTCGAGCGCGTCGTCGATATCGCGACACATCACATCAAGATAGCGAGTCTCTAATCGTTTTTTAATGCGCCATTCTTCTACTTCGGCAACCAAAGCAACCCCTTCATTCATGGTAATAGCCAATGGCTGAGCCCCGCCCATACCGCCTAAACCCGCGGTTACGTTCAAGGTGTGCTTTAGGCTTCCCCCGAAATGCTGACGTGCACATTCCGCATACGTTTCATAAGTACCTTGTACAATGCCCTGCGAGCCAATGTAAATCCAGCTTCCCGCTGTCATTTGCCCGTACATCATAAGCCCTTTCGCTTCTAATTCGCGAAAATGCTCCCAAGTGGCCCATTTAGGTACCAATTGACTGTTCGAAATTAAAACGCGTGGGGCATTTTTATGGGTTGGCAAAATGGCGACCGGCTTGCCGCTTTGAACCATCAATGTTTCATCGTCGTTCAGGTCGATTAAGGCCTTACAAATATCATCGAAAGCTTGCCAATTTCGGGCTGCTTTACCTAATCCACCGTAAACGATGAGGTCTTCCGGACGCTCCGCAACATCGGGATCGAGGTTGTTATGCAACATTCGATAAGCCGCCTCTTGTACCCAACCTTTACAAATGAGTTTGGTACCAGTAGGCGATTTTACCATTCGTGATTTTGAAACATTGGCATCTGACATACTGCAAAAATAGGCAATACACGCCTTAAGGCGAAAACTATACGATGGGAATAAAAAACAATAAAATTAAACAAAGTAATCTTCCAATCTCAGATTCAATACTTGTTAATCAGACTTGATAATTAGGCTGAATTCAATGAGTGAACTCTTATTACTTAATCCTCAGACTTAACTATCAGATTGTAATCACTGAATGAAAGCATAACCTTAATCTCACAGACTTAATTCTTCATACTCAATCCCAAGCGCTTGCGGGGTAAATCAATTTGCGTGACCCGAACTGAAACTTGCTGACCCAATTGCACTACTTCAGACGGATGCTTAATGAATTTATTCGACATTTCGCTGATATGTACCAAGCCATCTTGTTTAACCCCAATATCGACAAAGCACCCAAAATTGGTCATATTGGTTACTATACCGGTCAAGGTCATTCCCTCGTGCAAATCTTCCATTTTCTGTACCGCAGAATCGAAACGTACATTTTCAGCCACCCCACGCGGATCCAAGCCCGGTTTTAACATTTCCTGCTTAATATCTTCCAAGGTGGGCAAACCGATTTCGGCTTTTTCATCTACAAATGCCAGCAAATTGATCTGCGCCCAAGCATTGGCATTGCCAATCAGAGCGTCTACTGACAGTCCCGCGCTTTTAGCCATACGCTTCACCAAATCATAACGTTCGGGATGCACGCCTGTATTATCCAGTGGATTCTTAGAACCGCGAATACGCAAAAATCCGGCACATTGTTCGAAGGCTTTCGACCCCAGTCTGGGAACTTTTTTCAATTCATCACGCGAACCGAAACCTTTATTTTCATTGCGATAGGAAACAATTTTCTCGGCCAATGCCGGACCTAAACCGCTCACATAACTTAATAAGTGTTTACTAGCGGTATTTAAATTAACCCCTACCTTATTAACCGAAAGGGTAACCACATCGGTAAGGCGGTCCTGCAACAAACTCTGATTCACATCGTGTTGGTACTGTCCCACCCCAATACTTTTCGGATCGATTTTCACCAATTCGGCAAGTGGATCCATCAAACGTCGCCCAATGCTAACGGCGCCTCTTACGGTCACATCGTGATCGGGAAATTCCTCACGGGCAATTGCGCTCGCGCTGTAAATACTCGCCCCCGATTCATTTACAGAGAAAACGGGCACCGATTGGGCCACAAAGTTTTGCAAAAATTGCAACGTTTCTCTACCTGCCGTTCCGTTTCCAACGGCAATCGCCTGTAATTCAAATTCTTTGATTACTTTTTCTATTGTTTTTTGGGAAGCCTCCTCTTGGCGTTGGGGCTCGTGCGGATAAATAGTGCCGTAAGTGAGCAACTCCCCTCTTTCCGATAAACAAACCCATTTACAACCGCTTCTAAAACCCGGATCTAAGGCCAAAACCCGTTTTTCTCCCAAGGGCGAGGCCAACAATAGCTGCTGCGCATTCAAGGCAAAAACCAAAATCGCCTCTTCGTCGGCCCGTTTCTTCTCCTTCGCAATGACCTCGTTTTCCAAACTCGGCTGCAATAAACGATCATAGGCATCGTCTAACGCTTCGGCCACCACATCGCTTAAATCGTTATACCCACGTAATAGTTTGCGTTTTACATTTCGCAGTGATTTCTCTGTATCGGGTTCGGCTTTTACACTGAGGAAGCCCAAGTCACGCCCACGCATAATGGCTAAAAAGCGGTGCGAGGGCATGCCTGTCAATTTCTGATCAAACTCAAAATAATCGCGAAACTTCTGCGCATCGGGATCGTCTTTCTTTCCACGTGCGGGCTTTGAAAACAACAAGGCGTGATTCTCGAATTGTTCACGCAAGTGCGAACGCACTTCGGTATCTTCATTGATCCATTCGGCAATAATATCTTTCGCCCCTTGAAGTGCCTCCGTTTCCGAGTTTACTTTATCTGACAAAAACGTCTTCAAATTCTGAAGAATCCGCACCTCTTTCTGTTCATAAATAGTTTTAGCCAACGGTTCCAGACCTTTCTCACGGGCTATATCCGCACGGGTTTTTCGTCGCGTTTTATAGGGTAAATATAAATCTTCGAGCAGGGCTGAATCGATGCAGGATTCAATTGCCTTCTTCAATTCAGGACTTAGTTTACCTTGTTCTTCTATATGTTGAAGAATGTACTCTTTACGTTTTTGGAATGCTTCTAAGCGCTCGTGTTCGTTTTTGATATTGATTATTTGAACCTCATCGAGTCCGCCCGTTTTCTCCTTACGATATCGAGCAATAAAGGGAACCGTGCTCCCTTCTTTGATTAATTCCAATACCGATAAAACTTGCTTTACCCCGATGGATAAATCGCGCGCTATTTGCTGTTCCCACATAGTCTGCAAATATAAGAGGGCACGGCTACAAAAACCTCCTTTAAAACGCCACAGGCTTAGAGAATTTTACAACCAAACTTCGTAGAATTTCTTTATTCTATCGCTCGATTTTCATGGCATTTTGATCCTGACTATGAAATACAATTCTTTGTTAAAATCAAGAAATAATGTAAGATACGGCACACCCGAAAACATTTAAAATCCATTTCCCATTAAAATGTGATATTAGTTACTCAAATAGCCAGAAAAAAGCGCGAAAATTGCTTCATGAAAAATCTATTTTACGCAGGTGTTTTAGCAGCGGCCTCTTTACTCGCCATGTCGTGTACTTCAACCACGACCACTGCCGAACGCAGCAACGCCAATGAGACAAGCACCAACATAAATCCGCAAAACAACCAAAGTGACACCCAAACAAGCGATAGCACACAGCCCAAACAGGCCAAAGCCATCATCATAGATGTGAGAACCCAAAGCGAATGGGATAATGATGGACATTCCCCTTGTACCAAACTAATTCCCTTAGATCAATTGGAGCAGCGCATAGCCGAACTTAAACCTTACAGCAAAATTACAGTTGTATGTCGCAGTGGTGGCCGAGCAGGCAAAGCAGCCA
>CAMBBZ010000032.1 GCA_945863965.1 Chitinophaga pinensis
CCACGATCGGAAGGGATTTCAGCCGTTTCCATCCATTTACCATTTACATACGTATAGAAATCGTTACCTGGATCTACACTACTATCGATATAATTTAAATTTAAGGCTTGGAACCGATTCAGATGGCCGAAAGCCGTTGCCGAAATAGCTGCAGCCACTAAAAGCACATGTGCAATTACTTTTTTCATATTAAATAAATTAATACAAATATAACTTTTCTTTAGTTAGAAATAAATATAACCGATTGGTTTGTGATACATTATTATAAAAGGTAACGTGCGCCGCAAGAAATTGTTCGCGACGGAAACTATTTACCAAATCTATACTTTAATTGGTGTGGGGGATTTATTTCAAACGCCACAACATGGAAATCCCAAGTCCGCCAAATACGTTTCCTTGTAAGCCTTTGCTGGGATGCCAAAAACTCTCATACATCAACGCGGGTTCTATTACAATACTCACACCATTACCCACAGGAATAATAGGCCCCATACCCACTTTGGCCCCTAAGCTTAATTGGGTTGTTTTATCGATAGGCATATATTCAGTCGGACTAAAATAGGCCCCACGGCTGCTGCGGATAAAACCAGGCGCTATTTGAGCCGCATATCGGAAGTTCGTTTTTAACAAACGTATATATCCTCTGTAGCTAACGGGCAAAGAAAACTTGTCGATATTATATTTAATTTGACCCGTACTTACATTAGATTGTTGAATGGTTTGTGTATCGTAATACGTTACATATTGGGTTGGAAGTCCGGGTATGTTTATCGCCACGGTTTGGGTGTCAATATCCAATATGTCTAAAAACTCTCGTTTACGCCATTCCCCATTACCCACCCATTGGGTATATTGTAGGCCAAGGCCCCACAAATTGGCTCCTTTAAATTCGCGGAGCAGGCTCATTTGGTATTGAGCCATGTAATTGGTGCCGAGCACACTTAGGTTCTCTTTACCGTCAAATTGAACTTGGTTGTCGCTTCCTGTAATTGCCGAGAACTCCACATACCAAGGTAATTTACGATTACGGATGGCCATTGACGGAAGTTCAAAGTTCCAATCGATATAATTATCGGGCTGTTCCGTTAAATTCAACCCAAAAATGGTAGATCCGATAGCCATTTTTGCCCCAAAATCATAGACATTAGAAAGCGACATCGGGGAACCTCCTTGGGCATAAATATCGGTATTGTTTGGGGATGTTTTATTCGGTTTATAGTCTAAATCCAAACGCTCTTGTGAAGGGTTCTGCAATGCACCTAAAGTCTTCGAGTTGCCCCCGCTAATTTGTTTGCGGTGCGCGTTAAAAGCTTGAAACAAGCCAAACAAGCCTGTATTAGAATTTTGCTTCTTGGTATTTTGGGAAAGTCTATTTTTAGGAATTATACGTGACTTGATCGCCGTATTGGGAACCGAAGCGGCCGGCGATTGAATAGCCGTTTCTACTAATTTCGAGGGATTAACCGGGCGTGATTCGGTTTCCCGAAGAATAACAGTAGAGGTACTTGAGGTATTTTCAATGCCCGACGCCGGGAAGTTAGACCTGTTAAAAAAGGCGATTCCCCCTGCCACTCCGAGCAATAATGCACCCACCATACTGCGTTGAAACCACCAAAAGAATCCACGACGCTTTTTTCTACGGCGGTTCATTACTTCCTCAAAACTGGCGTTCTGACTCGGTCTAACCTCGTGATTTCTGAGTATTTCGGCGATATGTTCGAATGGATCTTGCGACATTAACGGGTAATATTTAGATTTTCGAGCATTTCGATGAGCGATTTCCTAGCCTTCGCTAATTGCGACCGACTGGTACCTTCATCAATGGCCATCATTTCGGCAATTTCTTTGTGGGAATAACCTTCCACCACAAACAAGTTAAAAACGGTTCTATATCCTACTGGAAGTTTTTCAACTAATTGTAGGATTTGTTTCGCCTCCAATTGTAGAAAAGCGGAATCGGTGTATCCTATTTCGTATTCACTTTCAGAAATTTCTTTCCAAATGTCTTTTTGAGCGCGTAATTTATTGATGGAAATATTCACAGATATCCTACGCATCCAAGTTTCTAATGAACTTTGGTACCGAAAGGTCGGCATTTTGTCGTAGATGCGAACGAATGATTCCATGAGTGCGTCTTCAGCTTCTTCTTGATTTTTACAGTAACGTAAACAAAGCGACATTAGCTTGGAGGAATATAAATTCCATAGGATTTTTTGATACTTTCGGTCTTCCCGAATACATCCTTCCACCAGCTCTTTGTCGGTCATTGTAATGTTTCATCACATGCGCCTAGGGCGTTGCTCTTACTTAGACAACAGCACCCTTGATTTCGTGGCACGGCGTGATATTTTTTTTGCAAAAAAGTTAAAAAAGTCGAGAAAATAAAATTGCGGTCCCCATTTACGCGAACCGCAATCCTACAATCGGTATTTTGATTCTATTAATGATCGAAGTCGTCGTCGCCATGACCGTGAACGTGACCGTGGTCAAGTTCTTCTTGTGTGGCATCGCGAACTTCTAATATAGTTCCTGAAAATCCAAGCGCTTCTCCAGCCAATGGATGATTGAAATCCATGGTAACGGTATCTTCTCCGATTTCTAAAACGGTTCCGTCCATAGGATTGCCTTCTTCGTCTTGCATAGGAAGGGTGGCACCGATTTCAAGAATATCGTCTGGCACATCGGGACCTACGAAGATACTTTTAGGGATTTCAACGATGTAATTAGGGCTTGATTCTCCGTAGCCATCTTCAGCAGATAGCGTAAAAGAGAATGTATCTCCTACTGTTAAACCGTTAATTTGATCGTCAAAAGCCGCTAATGTTTGTCCAATTCCGTGGATAAATACTAGGGGTTCGTCGGTAGTAGCCTCATCGGCTAATTCACCGCTGTTAAGCATGAGCGTATAAGCTAGGCTCACGACTTTGTTTGTGGCAATGATTTGTGCAGACATTTCAGCACAAAGAACATATTTAAATTTTAGCTGTCCAAAATAAATTTACATTTCCCAACGCCTTGTATTAAGAAATAATTAACGACGGCCTGGATTGAAGATTGAATTAGACCTACTTTGTTACAATACCCCAACCGCTATCCCCCAAAATGTGCATAAAAAGGGGCCCAAGCGTTTATAATAGCCACCAGGCCAAAAGACGAATTTTGCTTACTTGTGATTAAATTCACGGCATCATGCAGCGGCCAGAGGCAATTACACGTATCGCACAAATTCGCAGCGACTTACATCGCCACAACTATTTATATTATGTTCGGGCCGAACCCGAAATTTCAGATCATGAATTTGATACGCTGTTAAAAGAACTAGAAGCTTTAGAATTGCAATACCCCGATTTAATCACCGAGGATTCCCCTACCCAACAGGTAGGTTCCGACATCGTGGGCGATTTTCAAACTGAAAAACACCAACGTCCCATGCTTTCTTTGGGAAATACCTATAACGCTGAGGAACTGCGCGAGTTTGATGCGCGTATCCGGAAAGCGCTCGAAATTGATTCGGTGGTATACAGTTGCGAACTGAAAATCGACGGTTTGGCCATTTCCCTGCATTACGAATACGGTCAATTGGTTAAAGCCATTACCCGTGGCGACGGCGTTCAGGGCGACGTGGTTACCGAAAATGTAAAAACCTTGAGGAGTCTTCCCCCAAAATTAAATGCGGGAGCACCCCAGAAGTTTGAAATTCGGGGCGAAATCTTCATGCACCGCAAGGGGTTCGAACGACTCAATGAAGAACGGGCCGCAGCCGGTCAAGCCCTATACGCCAATCCCCGAAACGTGGCTTCGGGCTCTCTGAAAACGAAAGATTCACGCGAAGTGGCCAAACGGCCGCTGGATATCGGATTGTACCATTATTACGGAGACGACCAGTCCTTCCCCTCCCATTCTCAAGGTTTGCAAGAAGCGAGCCGCTGGGGACTTCCGGTTCCTGAAACCTCGCAATTGTGTGAAGGGATCGACGCCGTGATTGATTTCCTCCAAAAATGGGAAATTGACCGACATGATTTAAGCTTTGATACCGACGGTGTGGTGGTTAAAGTGGATTCTATTGCCCAACAAGAAGAATTGGGCTTTACGGCGAAGGTGCCCCGTTGGGCTATTGCCTATAAATTTCCGACCGAAACCGCGCAAACGCTGTTGCGGGGGATTTCCTACCAGGTGGGCCGAACCGGAGCTATCACGCCGGTAGCCGAACTCGAACCTGTTTTGTTATTAGGTACTACCGTGAAACGGGCCAGTTTGCACAATTCCAATGAAATGCAGCGATTGGACATTCGAGTGGGAGACCGCGTTTATGTAGAAAAAGGCGGCGAAATCATCCCCAAAATAATCGGGGTGGTGCTCGAAGCCCGCAATCCCAATACGCCCGAACAACCCTTCATTACCCATTGTCCAGAATGTGAAACCCCTTTGGTTCGAGCCGAAGGCGAAGCCCAACATTACTGCCCAAATCAGCGCCATTGCCCACCCCAAGTGGTTGGAAAGTTGGAGCATTTTATTGGTCGCAAGGCGATGGACATTCAGTCGGTAGGCTCCGAAATGTGTGAAACCTTATATCGGGCTGATTTAGTAAAAAACGTAGCCGATTTCTATGATTTAAGCGAATCTGATATTCTTAAATTGGAACGCATGGGAGAAAAGAGTGCTACCAATATAATAAAAGGTATCGCCGATAGTAAATTGCAAGCGTTTGAGCGGGTATTGTTTGCGTTGGGAATTCGATTTGTGGGGGAAACCGTTGCCAAGAAATTGGCCTATGCCTTTGGGGATATCGAGGCCCTTTCAAAAGCCGATTCGGAAGCCCTAATTGCCGTTGATGAAATTGGGGAACGCATTGCCGAAAGCGTGATTCGTTACTTTGAAGACCCAGAAAGCCAAGAACTCATTGAGCGTCTTAGTGCACACGGATTGATTCTTAAAGCGGAAAAACAGGAAGCCAAAGGCGACGAATTGGCCGGAAAAACCATCGTAATTTCGGGTGTTTTTGAAATCCATTCCCGCGACGATCTTAAGGCTATGGTAGAGGCACACGGAGGAAAAATCGGCTCGGGTGTTAGTGCCAAAACCAGCTTTTTATTAGCAGGCTCCGGAATTGGTCCCTCAAAATTAGCCAAAGCCGAAACACTTGGAGTACCTTTGTTGAGCGAAACGGAATTTTTAGCCCTGTTACCCATATGACCACTACCAATAGGCGCAATAGAATTAAAGATACCCTTTGGGTGTTTAATAGTCCAAAATACATGCGAAAAATTCGCAGTACGCCCCCGTTTTCTCAAGTCAAACGCGCCCTTGTTTTTATGGGCTTGCATTTGTACCAGCAGCAGTCCAAGCGCATAGAAACGTATTGTGAGGAATTGCGAAAGAGCGGACTTCAGGTGCTGCAAGTGGTCTTATATCCCACCCGCGATCCTAAAACCATTTCCGTGCAACAGTCTTCCGAGATCTTGCATTTGTGTTTGAAAGACATCACGTTCTTGGGCTTCCCCCAAAAGACTATATTGGATAAGTTAAACGCCTACAACGCGGATATTTTCATTAATTTAAACGGCGATTTTGCCTATTCCGATATGGGTTTTGCCATTAGCAGCGCGGCCCCTTATCGCATAAGTCCGTATCAAAAGGAATACCAACCTTACTTCAATATTTTATTTCGCTCGCGAACTGAAGAGGATTTGGATGCCTATCTTTTACGTATAACCGATTTTTTCAAACACCTAACATGAACCCTTTACACGGAGCCGCAACGGCCTTAATCACGCCTTTTACCGCTGATTTACATATTGATTTCGAAGCTTTAGAACGTATCGTAAACCATCAAATTGAGAACGGCACCCAATATTTAGTCGTTTTAGGTACCACGGGCGAAAGTGCCACCCTCAGTGCCTCAGAAAAACAAGCGGTCATGAAGGCCGTTGTCCAGTATAACAAAGGCCGCGTGCCTTTGGTGATTGGCATGGGAGGCAACGACACCGCGGCCTTATTAACGCAGTTGTCAGAAACCGATTTTAGTGGGTATTCCTACGTTTTATCGGTGAGTCCATATTATAACAAACCCAACCAACGCGGCATCATCGCCCATTACCAAGCGGTTGCCGAACACAGTCCCTTACCCGTAATTATATACAATGTTCCGGGCAGAACAGGCAGCAATATGACGGCCGAAACGCAGTTAGTATTGGCCCAACACCCCCGTATCGTTGCTACTAAAGAGGCTTCGGGTAATATGGAACAGATTATGCATTTATTGCAACACAAACCCGATAATTTCGAGGTAATCAGTGGCGACGATTCGCTTACGTTTCCTATGATGGCGTTGGGCGCAACCGGGGTTATTTCTGTAATCAATCATGCCTATCCTAAGGTATTTTCCGGGATGGTCAACGACTGTTTGGCTGGAAATTGGGAAGCAGCCAAGCAGGCCCATTATGAAATCTTAGAAGGTTCTATTCGTATTTTTGAAGATGGAAGTCCGGGTGGCATTAAAGTAATGCTGCACCAAATGGGACTATGTGAAACGTTTGTAAGACCCCCACTCTATCCAGTTAACGAAAAACTGGAACAAATTCTGCGTTCATTGGTTAAATAAACGCGTTTATGAATCCACACCTCAATCCGAACAACGAAAATCTCAGTAAAGCCGATCAAGATATTGAGAAGGTATTGCGGCCGGCAGAATTTGACGATTTTACCGGACAGGAGAAAATTTTAGACAACCTCAAGGTCTTTGTTTTGGCTGCCAAACAGCGCGGAGAAGCCTTAGATCATATATTATTGCACGGTCCTCCGGGATTGGGTAAAACGACCTTAAGCCATATCGTGGCCAATTCCATGGGCAGTTCCATGAAAATTACCAGCGGTCCGGTACTTGAAAAACCGGGTGATTTAGCGGGTCTGCTCACGAATTTAGATAAAGGCGATGTGTTGTTTATCGACGAAATACACCGCTTGAGTCCGGTCATCGAGGAATATTTGTATTCGGCCATGGAAGATTACCGCATCGATATTATGATCGATACCGGTCCAAATGCCCGCAGTGTTCAAATCGATTTATCGCCGTTTACCCTCATCGGGGCTACCACGCGCAGCGGTTTACTCACCGCGCCTTTACGGGCCCGTTTTGGCATTAACTGTCGCTTAGAATATTATACCGCCGAGGTACTCACCCAGATTGTATCGCGCAGTTCCTATATATTGAAAGCGCCCATTCATCCGGAAGCCGCTTTCGAAATCGCGCGCAGGAGTCGTGGGACGCCGCGTATTGCCAACGCGTTGTTGCGCCGTACCCGTGATTTTGCGCAAATTAAAAGCAATGGAACGATTGATTTAGACATCGCCCAATTTGCCTTGAATGCCTTGAATGTAGATGCCGACGGTCTTGATGAAATGGACAATCGTATTTTGAGTACGATTATTGACAAGTTTCGCGGAGGTCCTGTTGGACTCAATACCATTGCCACGGCGGTGGGCGAAGATGCGGGAACTATCGAAGAGGTTTACGAGCCCTTTTTAATTCAGGAGGGCTATATCCAAAGAACGGCGCGAGGCCGAGAAGCCACGCCCAAGGCCTTCCGTCATTTAGGTAAAATTCCGCATCAAGGACAATCTCCTACCCTTTTTTAGCATGAATCCGGCGCAAGAAATCGAGAAACGAGCGTTAGAACTCGGTTTTTTAGCCTGCGGATTGGTAAGCGCGCGCTTTCTGGGGGAAGAAGAAGAACGGCTGAGAACGTGGCTCGATCGCGGCTATCAGGGTAGCATGGGCTATTTGGAGCGCAATATTGAAAAGCGTTTGGATCCGCGATTACTGGTTCCAGGCACCCAAACGATTGTGAGTTTGGCGTATAATTATTTTCCGCAGAAATCGCAAAAAATCGAGAGTCCAAAAATTGCAAAATACGCATACGGAGAAGACTACCACCGCGTGGTAAAGGACCGCTGTTTTGAGCTTTTACAGCACATTCAAACCCTATTTCCTGATGTACAAGCCCGTGTTTTCGTTGATTCGGCACCGGTTATGGAGCGGCAGTGGGCCCAATTAGCGGGATTGGGATGGATTGGTAAAAACAGCTTACTCTTGCGCAAGGGAATCGGCAGTTTCTTTTTTTTAGCGGAGATTTTCTTAGATGTGTCGATTGAAGCGACACCGGTCATTCAAAGCGACCATTGTGGCACCTGCACCCGCTGTATTGATGCGTGTCCCACCCAAGCCATTGTGCAAAACCAGGTTATCGATGCCAACAAATGCATTTCGTATTTGAGTATAGAAAAGGCCGAACCTTTAGAAGAATCGGAATTGGATATGATGCACGGGTGGCTGTTTGGATGTGATATCTGCCAGGATGTTTGTCCGTGGAACCGTTTTTCGGAACCCCATACCGAACCGCGGTTTGAAGCTTCGGAATCGATAGATTGGAACTTAGAAGAATGGAAAAAACTGCAAGAATCGCAATTCAACACCGCGTTTAAAAAGAGTCCGATTGCGCGCATGGGCTTCCCTAAAGCGCAACAATTACTGAATCAGTTTCAGAAGGATTCGGATTTATAGAACACGCCTGCACTCCCCTTAAACCCACGGTTAAAACCGTGGGATAAAAAACTGTGAGACAACAGGGAGTGTGTTAACTTAGGAAACCCTAGCACCTCTGCAAGTACCCACTTGACCCACAGTTTTAACTGTGGGTGGGCCCGCACCCTCTAGGCACATCACCAAGCCCGCCAAGTGGCAAATCTAAGAAGTTGGGTGACCAGAACACGCCTACACAGCCCCCAATTTTATTAATACAATGACTTAATTTGAGTGAATTAAAAATGATGCTATTCTATTCCTAAACAAACCCGATCACTATAGAATGATTAGCGTAATTGGACTCCTTTGATATGATTAATTGGGATTGGCGCAATGGTGTTATAATATTCAATGGCTTTCTCAATGTGATGTTCTTCCGTATAATAAAACACATGGTGTTTCTGTTGAACGATTCCGCCTAACATAGTACCCCCCAAAACCGCGCTGCAAAAACCAATAAATAACTGATTATAAAGTATATCTTCGGATTGTGAAAATTTGCTGATGGCTCGATATCCCAACCCTGCTGAAATGCCAAATACAATAGTCTTAACCATTACCAATTTGTTTCTATCATAGTGCCAGATATTGGCCTGCTTGATATGAAAATTGTAATTATTAATAGAGCTGCCAACAATGTTATCTAGTGTAATTGTATCTGGCGGGTAATAATTTGCATTTTTCAACATACCGGATTCGAATTGGTGATTTAAGGTCGCTTGAGGATTCCCAAGTATCGAACTTGAAAGTAATAAACTCAGTATAAATATTAAATTTTTCATTTTTTACTGGCATGTTATTTTAGCATTTGGGATAGGACTTCCGTCGATATTGCATAGACATAGTCGAACACACAATTCTTTTTTTCTTTTTTCTAACTGAAGTTTCAATTTATCATTCCACTCTTTCTGCGCTTTTATTTCTCTATCCGCTTTTAATTGAATTTGTCTATTCTTTATTTCTTCTTTTTGTTGTTGACTCCTTTTGATTCGTTCGATTAATTTATTCAATGCTTGCATATCTTCCATGTTTTCGGGGTATTTCGCTTCTAAAACGGCTTGCTCATACAGTTTTGGGTTATCTTTCCATTTTTTACAGATAGCCCGTAGCTCATTTTCTTTTTGCT
Source organism: Chitinophaga pinensis (assembly GCA_945863965.1). GTDB lineage: Bacteria > Bacteroidota > Bacteroidia > NS11-12g > UBA955 > VMCP01. The sequence continues at coordinate 9,708 of CAMBBZ010000032.1, forward strand.
CCCTGGCCATTACAATTTTCTTTTTTTCGATGAGTAATGACTGAATCTCGTTTCTTGAAATTCCAGTGGGCGCTAAAACCTCTACTTGTTCTTCTATTTCCCTGTCGTAATCATTTTTGGAATAACCGTGATAAACATACCACTCGTAATAAATATCCTTATCTCCTATATAAAACACTTCTAGATTTCCAAAACCATCCCTCCATTTATAGTATCTTTCGTTGTATTTAGGATTTTGTTGTACTGTTAAAAACCCGCAAGTTCTTAGATAGCATTCACACACGCTTTCTGCGGGAGATATTTCTTGACCATTGGAAATCTTTTTTTCAAGATATCGTTTTAATTCATTTCTTTTATCAATTATCGAATCTATTGATCTGGTTTCCGTTCTTTCGATTTTCTCAATATAATTACTTATGTATTCTTCTTTTTTAATTATTGTAACATCTTTACCAAATTCAAAAATTTTGGTTTCCATTTCATTATTTTTTGAATTTAAAATGAATACATCACCATGGAATTTGCCATTTTCAAATGTTGCAATAATCTGTTGCGCATTGTTTTTTGTTTCAATTATCCCAAGGCCATGAAAATTGTTATTGGCGAATTCTCCTATATATTTTTTGTAATTATGTTCTTGATTATAGACCAAAACACCCTTACCATGGGCTTGATATTTCTTTATCCCACCGGTATATAACGTACCCGCTTTTTGAAATTGTATTTCGCCTTTTGCAATGATGCCATCAATTGATTCTCCTTTAATAATGCCATAATTAGGGATTAAAACCTTTGCGTTCTTATCCTCCAAAATGCCATTTGTAAAGTTGCCTTCTATTATTGTTCCGTCTGTAAACTGAAACTTGCTTCGACCATTTAATTGTTGATTCTCATTAATATCACCTTCAATAGTAAGGTCTTTAAACACATACTGATTTTCACCCTTTTTGAAATTACTATAATTTATTTCTGAATAGTAATTTTTATTGCAACCTATACATAAAAATGTTGTAAAAAGTATGAACAAGAAATTTCTCATGAATACTAACGTTTTATTTCAAAAGCAAAAATGAATATATATTAACAGGATGAAAATACCATATTTTTGGTATATTCATCCTGTTGTTGGGGTTAATCTTTTTTGAATTAGTAAAGAAACCCCAACTGTGTTTGATTCAAACATACAAAGACCCAATCAGGGACTTTGCATTCTAATGAGCAAGAATTTATTATTGAATTGTTTTGAATTCCACTTTTGACAACGGATACTATTGTAAAAGTTGAAAAAGCATGGTGGTAGGGCCGCTTTTTTGCGACAGTTTAAAAATAGAGACTTCTCCTTAATGATAAATCAAAAAGGCGACCAGAACACGCCTGCACTCCCTTAAACCCACGGTTAAAACCGTGGGATAACAGGGAGTATGCTAACCAGCAAAACCCTAGACCCCCTTAAACCCACGGTTAAAACCGTGGGACAAAAAACCGTGGGACAACAGAGAGTGTGTTAACCAAGGGAACCGCAGAACCCCTTTTAACCCGCAAAATACCCTGTCGATTTACCCCTTCCCTCTTTGGTGATGATTCCTTTTAAAACCAATTCAGCCAAAGATTTCTTTACTGTTGGCAAAGCCATGTCAAGTTTCTTAGCTATGTCGCTAGACCCACATCCTGCATGGTTTTGAATAAAGAATGAAATGCGCTTCTCTCGTTGTGAAAGGGGCTGTTCTATTTTGCTTTCTTCTAATTTAGCCAGTAACTGCTCCTGTATATTCACCAAACAACTAATAAAAAAAGTTAGCCAGTCCGTAACATTTTCACCTGGTCTGTTTCGCTGCGTTTGCATGAGCACTTGGTAATATTCCGATTTTCTACTTTCAATCTCATGCTCAAAACTGACATATTGAATCCATGAATACCCATTTTTCAAAAGCAGTAGACTACCAAGCAATCTGCTTAATCTACCATTGCCATCCTGAAATGGATGGATGCTTAAAAATTCATACACAAACAAAGCGGCCTTAATCAAAGTAATTGTTTCCTTGTCTGAATGATACCATTCAAACAATTGCCTCATGGCATCCTGTGTTTCTAGTCCCGGTTCAGCAGTTCTAAATACAATTTGCTTTGTACCATCAGCCAAATGCGCTTCTACGGCATTACTCACTTGTTTGTAGGTTCCTCTATGCCAGGCATCTTTATCCCCATGCAGCATCAATATTTTATGTAAGTTTTTTAATTGACTTTCAGATATACCAATGGATTCATAGTTTTCAGCGATAGTATCTAAGGCTTCAAAATAACCGATTACTTCCTGCTCGTCTCTTTCTTCTAATTTAGAAATAGACAATTTTTCAATCAAAACGGCAACTTCATCATCCGTCATTGTTGAACCCTCAATCCTGGTTGAAGCGCCTACACTTCTTAATGTGGCAATGGATTTTAATTGTTTCAATGAAGCGCCTTCACGCTTTTCAATTGTAGACCAGGAAGCATCAAATCTGTCTATTTTACTTAATTCCGTCATGAGTTTCATGCCCAAATCAAGCTTCAATGTATGTATTAGAAAACCCATAAAAATATACGTATTTATTCGCAAATATACGAAAAAACATCCAATTCAATCAAATAAAATATCCGTATTTATCCGTAAATATCCGAATATAGATACGTATTTTTAGTACCACATCAAAAATAATTGTGACCTGTAAGCTCCCCCAAAAAGAGTACGTTTTAAAAATGATCAAAATCTACACACCCCTTAAACCCACGGTTAAAACCGTGGGACAAATAACCGTGGGACAACAACGAGTATGCCACCCAAGAAAACCCCAATACCTCTGCAAGTACCCACTTGACCCACAGTTTTAACTGTGGGTGCGCCCGCCCCCGAAAGGTACATCACCAAGCCCGCCAAGTGGCAAATCTAATAAGTTGGGTGACCAGAACTGGCCTGCACTCTCCTTAAACCCACGGTTAAAACCGTGGGACAAAAGAATCTACTTGAACCACAGTTTTAACTGTGGGCTAATTGCACTTATAACTTCGGAAAAATAAGGGTAAAGGTGGTTCCCACTTGGTCTTTAGATACGAAATCGATCTGACCTCCAAACTGCTCCACGATTTTCTTAGAAATGGCCAAGCCCAATCCCATTCCGCTATTCTTAGTGGAGAAGTTGGGACTGAATATTTTGTCGTATAATTCTTGGGGAATTCCTTTTCCGTTATCGGTAACCGTAACGGTAAAGGTGGAAACCGATACGCTCACGCTCACCGTAACCACAGCGGCACGGCCTTCCGGGATGGCTTGAATGGCATTTTTAAACAAGTTGTTGAACACACGACCTAATTGGTGCGGATCGGCCTGCATTTCGATGTTTTCCGCTGGTAAATCGCAGTGAATCGTATATCCCATCTCACGCTCCATAAGAGCCACCGCATCTAATAGCACTTCCGTAAAATTGGTATGCTGCATCGTAGGTTCGGGCATTTTGGCAAACGAAGAAAATTCCTCCGCCATGGAACTCAAACTATCAATTTGCCTTATAAGCAGGGCTATCGTTTTTTTAATTTTCTCTTCAATATTGGCATCGTTTCGGCTCATGGCGTATTCCAAATGCTGCAATGAAAGTCGCATGGGCGTAAGCGGATTTTTAATTTCGTGGGCGACCTGTTTGGCCATTTCCCGCCACGCCCCTTGTCGTTCTACTTCCGATAATTTATTCAAGGACAATTCCAAGGCCTGAATCATTTTATTGTATTCGGTCACGAGTAAGCCCACTTCATCGTGGCGCTTCCACTTAATGGGTTCGTTTCGAACGCCTAATTTCAATCGCGAAATTTCGTCGCGAATACGCAACAAGGGCTGGGTAATGCGCGTTGAAACAACTTGGGTAATCATGTACACAAAGGCAAAAAGGAGTACAAACACATTGACTATGGTACCCATATAACTCGAAATTTGCTGATACAAATCGACCCGATTGGAATAATAAGGTAAGTTCACAAACCCACGCACATTCAATCGATTGTCGTTTATGATGGAATAGGCAGAAATATAGGGCAGCTTCGCAATTTCTTCGTTCAATACAAACGTACTGGCGTCGGCTTGTTTGAAGTTTTGGAAGGCCTCGGCATTCATATAAATAGAGCGGTATTGTTCTTTGAACAACCTTGGATTGGTCGATACGATTAATTGTCCGAATGCATCAAAAATATTGATATCCGTTTGGTACGATTCCGCCATATCATAAATCAATCCTACCTCGTATTGATTTACTAAGGCATCGAGGTTACTCTGACCGGAAATACGATTGGCAATTTGATTTACCTTAGCCAATAATTCTTCCTCTTGTCGTTCGGCATTATTTAAGGTAAAATAGTTAATCGTGGTATAGAGCACAATCCCGAATATGGAGAGCAATAACCAAATAATATAGACTTGCAAGCGCCGGCTGATGAACCAAGATTCGCGATGAAATCCTTCAGAAAACAGCATATTGGAATCTAGCCGTTGGTTGCGTTGCCAGTAACGTGGGTTTATTTTAAGTTTTAGGCGTTCTTCGAGCCAGAGCCACGAATAGAACAATATTGCGAATAAAATTCCCCCGAAAATAAAGAGGGTATATTGAATAGAACCCACTACCCAACTGGGCTTGGTGCGGCTCACGACAATCAAATTGCCATAATAATCTTCCCGCAAAATATGGTGGTAACCGGATTCGGAATAGTGCATAATTGAATCGGGGCTAACGGGCCAATTCAAGGTCAGCGGATAATTGTATTCGCCATAATGTTTAGAAAGGGTTCGACCACTATACACTGCGTACGAGTAGCGGTTGCGGTTTAGAATATCGCGGGCGGGACTGTTATTAAGCACGTCGGTTAAACGCCCTTTCGAGCGCTCAGACGCAGGCGAAACGAGGATAAAATAGGTGGCCTGCAAGGCACTGTCGTTGAAAACATTAAACTTTCCAACATAGGAACCAGAAAGTCGGCGTTCATTAACCAAGTAAAATTGCTTGGTTACCTGTATGCCGGCATCGCTGAAATATAGGGCATTTAAGCTGCCAAAATCGGCTGATTTATTGGAGCTTATGGACACACCTTCCGGACTGTATCCAAAGATAGAAACATCGAAATTTTCAAGTAAACCGCTGAAATATTGTTGTTTCAGCGTATTTTCAAACTCTTCAATTTTGTCTTTTTGGAATTCTAAGGACACAAAAATGGGTAAATCTTTATTCAGTCCGTTTTCGGCATCACTAAGTTCAATTTTGACTTCCGAATCGGGCTCTACCATGAGGGAGGCGGCAAAAAACGACCGCTGACGCAACTCTTCTAAGCGCAATTCATTGGACACCCAAAGACTCACCAAAAGGCAAGGCACAATAATTTCGGTAATCCAACGTAAAAAACGCGTATTTGAAATCGCAATATGCAAGCGCAACAAATTCAACACCAAGAACACCGCTGCATAAATCCATGTATTGGGTTGACAAAATTGGGCCCCGAGAAACAGAATGGCTGCCACAGAAATCCATGCACTAATAATTTCGAATTTTACAACTCTTTCATTTCTCTGTTTTTGCAGAAAATGCAAAATTGAAATAATCCCCGCGAAAATTAAGGCAATCAATCCGACCGCAATTACAGTTGTGTCGGTAGTGAGTAACAATTCCGTAAATCGGAAATGGATATCGGTACCTTCTACTAAAAAACCCGTAAAATGAAATGCGAACAAGGAAAGTAGGGCTGCCAAGCCCCATAATATAATGCGCCATACCAACTGCAAAAGCAGGGTTCCTTTCATGTATGGGTTTCGGGCCCAATAGAGCAGGTAGCGCAGCGACCAAAACCCAATCAAAAACCAAATTACCGCACAGGCAATGTTGTGCAGGGTATCGCTGTAGTAAAATACCTTCGACGAAAACAGATGCTCGTGCTGCAGCGATTGCATAATCCAATGCTCTTTCTCCATCAAAGCAAACGTTACCCAAAGGGCTATATTCAACCAAGCCCACTGGCGTTTGGCCTGTTCAATGCCCCATAAATAAATCCCTAAACTTAATAAAAGGGCTGCCAAAATTATAAGAATATCGGGCCAATAAGGCAATTGGTAATCGAATAAAATGAGGTAATAGGTATTGGGCGGAATCCAATTTCCTTTCAGGGATATGGGCATTGAATTCTCAACCGGTGCGGTACCTAAGAACAGATCTAAGGGCGGATTATAGATTTCGTTACTGGCAATTTCCGGAAAAGACAATCCAAATAAATTATGGGCAAAAAGCAGCGATACAGAGTCGCGATTGCGATTCCAAACCGCCAGATAAATCCCATTTTGTTCTATGACTTCAAATTTGTTTTCGCGGAGCGTTTGAAGCTGGTATTCGTTGGAATTCCAAACCTGTGGGATTTCATTTTTAAAGCGAAACCCAACCAAGCCCAAAGAATCGCACAAAGCAACAAAACGAGTCGCATCGGCCTTGTAAAATTCCGATTCGTATTGCTCCAGCACCGTGTTCAGCTCTTGAACCTTGGCTTCGGCATTTTTAATAAGACTTTTTGTTTTGACTTGAATATCTTTAGGATGCTCTAACCGATCGTAAGTCCCTATACTTAATAGCAACAGTCCCAAAAGGATGATCCACGTTCCCGGTCTGCGCCACATAACCATTACAAGTATTTATGGGGAATTAAATAATGCTGCACATAATCGGCTATGGCAGCCTCAAATTCCCAAAAAGGCGTGATATAACCCGCCTCTTGAATGCGTTGCATAGATGCCTGGGTATAATATTGGTAGTTATCGCGAATGTCTTCGGGCATTTCTACAAAATCAATGGATTCAGGGGTACTCAAGGCCTTAAAAACGCCCTGCGCCAATTCTAAAAACGTATGCGATTGACCGCTGCCTAAATTATAAATTCCTGAATTTTTACGGTTTTCCATAAAGTGCATCAACACCTGCAATACATCTTTGATGTAAACAAAATCGCGCCGTTGTGCGCCATTTTCATAATCGCTTCGGTAGCTTTTAAACAAGCGCATGCGCTTGTTTTCTTTTATTTGGTGGAAGGCATGGAACACCACCGAGGCCATTCGGCCTTTTTCGTATTCATTGGCTCCAAAAACATTGAAGAATTTAAACCCGGCCCAAAAAGGCGGTGTTTGGTTTTGTTCGGAAATCCATAAATCGACCTCTTGTTTGCTGTTTCCATAGGGATTTAAGGGCTGCAATGAGGCGCGTTTCTCAGGATCGTCGTCGAAGCCGTTATCCCCGTTTCCATAAGTAGCGGCAGAAGACGCATAAATAAACGGTATGGAATATTGGGTGCACATGCGCCACAATTCCTTGGTGTAGTTCACATTCAAATCTTGCAACACCTGTAAATCAAATTCGTTTGTTTTCGTGCGGGCACCGATATGAAATATAAATTGTATGTCGCGGGAATGGGCCGGAATCCAATCTAAAAATTCGTTTCGTGATATGCGGTGAAGGATGTTTTTATTTTCTAGATTGGGAAGCTTTTCGGTTTTATTGAAATCATCTACGGCCACTATCTGACCGTAACCTTTGCGTAAAAGTTCGCCAATAAGGGCCGAACCAATAAAACCAAGTGCGCCTGTTACGATAATCACGAAACAAAAATAAAGAAAATAAACGGGTAACGGATTGTAAACCCCAAGGGGTTATCCCGAATACCGTTCGCGCGTAATGATTTTTTGAAATTCGCGTAGCACCACGGCCTTGGCTAAGTTCTCGTCGGAATCGCCCCCTAA
>CAMBBZ010000033.1 GCA_945863965.1 Chitinophaga pinensis
TCGTGCCTATCTACCACCGCCGGTTTTACGGCCATAAATTCAGCAGGTAATGGCATCAAAAATGCCAACTGGTTGTTTTCTGATGGTACTCGGGCTACTGGTGAAAGTACCAATAAGAAATACAGTACCGCTGGCAGTAAATGGATTGAGTTAATTCTTGAAAATACGAACGGTTGTTTTGATACGACTCGCTTTGAATTTAATATTCACAAAAATCCGGTCGCTAATTTTATCGTTGGGAATTATTCTCAATGTTTGGTGGGAAATTCTTTCACATTCTTTGACTCCTCAAAAGCAGTTTCTGGATCCTTAGATAGCATCAGATGGAATTTTGCAGACGGAACGATTCAAAAAGCGATTTCAGGCAGTAAGTCGAAATATGTTTTCCAAACAGCACGCAGCTATCGTGTTCGTTTGACTGCGTATAATTCTTTCGCATGTCAGGATTCTACTGAAAGGACGGTCATTGTTAAGGCAACTCCTGAAGCCGATTTCGATATTAATAACAACAGCCAATGTTTGAATACCAATGCGTTTGACCTCACTAATAAATCTCAACCCAACAATGGTAACGGAAGTATGTCTTATACGTGGAGTTTTGGTGATTCTTCGACTAGTTCTAGCCGGAATCTGACCAAAAAATTCCAATACGATGGGAGTAAGACCATTAGACTGATTAGCTCAAACAGCGACGGTTGTATAGACACTATTCAAAAATCAGTCACCGTTCGTTCTATGCCCAAAGCCGATTTCACAATCAATACGGTGAGTCAGTGTGTGAATCAAAATACCTATAGTTATTCGGATGTGTCTACCATTAAATCGGGTGGTGGAACGCTAAGTCGGATATGGAATTTAGGAGATGGTTCGGTTTCGAATCAGAAAAACATTTCCAATAAAACCTATGCTAGTGCGCAGAATTTTAACATACAATTAATTGCACGTAATAACTTTGCTTGCGCCGATACCTTGATCAAAGTAATACAAGTACTTCCTAAGCCGAATGTAAACTTTACCGTAAATCAGGATACGCAATGTTTGGTAAGTAATAATTATACGTTCAATAACCAGAGTTCTATTGTTACAGGCGGAGGAACTCTAAGTTACCAATGGTCATATGGAGAGGGCAGTACCTCAACCAATACCCACCCAAGCCATTCTTTCAAGAATTTTGGCACTTATCAAATTAAGTTGCGTGCGCAATCGCAGTTTGGTTGTGTTGATAGTTTAAAACGTCCGGTGAAAGTGGTGGCCAATCCGCTTGTTGATTTTAGTTTTGTAAATTCAAACAAGCAATGTAACAGTGTTGATACCTTCAGTTTAGCGAACAAAACCGATAAGCGGAATGCATTTGCCGTATCCTATCTATGGCATTTTGGCGACGGTACGAGCAGTACGCAGACCAATTTCAAGAAGAGCTATCAACGTTCAGGAGATTATCGAATTACGCTATATGCCGAGAATAAAAATGGATGTAAGGATAGTGTAAGTTATAATTCGAAGGTTTATCCAGATCCTGTGGCAGATTTCGCTATTAATCAGGCCGGACAGTGTATTAACAATCAAAAGTTCGACTTCACCAATAACACCAGTGTGGCCTTTGGTGGCGGAAGTTTGAGTTACCAATGGTTGTATTCAGATACCCTATTTGCCACCAGCACGCAAAGCACCAAATCCTTTAATCGGGTTAAAACCTATGGTATCAAACTCATCGCTTCTTCTAGTCTGGGTTGTAAGGACTCCATTTTAAGGAATATTGTGGTTTATCCCAAGCCTATTGCCAAATTCGATATTAATGACACTACGCAATGCTTAAATAACAATATATTCAAATTAACGAATAACAGCCAGGTCAGTTCAGGTACCAATTCGTATCAGTGGAATTTCGGAGACGTTACGGGTAATTCTGTGGTAAGTCCGGATAAAACGTATTCTAAATTTGGGACCTATTCTATAAAGTTATTGGCGCTTTCTAATAATGCGTGCCGAGATTCCATAACAAAGAAGGTAACCGTTCACTCTCAACCTATGGTTCGTTTTAGTCGTTCCGATACCGCTTTGTGCAGATACCAGAATTCGTTTACGTTTACGAATAATTCAACCAATGCCGATGCGTCTAAATTAAGCTATCGTTGGAACTACAGCGATGGCACTACTGACAACGTGACGAATCCTAAAGTTGGATTTAAAGAATCGGGACTCTATTTAATTAAGTTGGTCGGTCGTTCGGATTTCGGTTGTGCAGACAGTCAAATTCAAAGTGTACGGGTATTCCCGCAACCAACGCCTTCCTTTACGATTAAAACGGCCAATCAATGCTTGACCAATAATTCTTACGAAGCCACCAATTATTCAACAATAGCCAGCGAAGGGGGTACCCTTTCTTATCGTTGGGAATTCGGAAACGCCTCAAACAGCACCTTGACAAATCCAACATGGAAATACGCTTCCGACGATACGTTTAAAGTTCGGATGTACGTAGAAAGCAGCTTGGGTTGTAAAGACAGTTTATTCAAATCGGTCATTGTTTATCCGCAGCCCCTTGTGAGTTTTACGGTTAACAAAACTTCGCAATGTTTAGGTACCAATAGTTTCAATCTAAATAACGCCAGTTCGGTAACGTATGGAAGTTTAAAATACGATTGGACCTTTGGTGACGGCGGTCGCTCGGTGGGTATAAGTCCCTTAGTGAAGTACAATACCGATGGAAAATATCGGGTTGGTTTATATGCGGCTACTAATTTTGGTTGTAAGGATTCGGCATTTGTCAATGTAACGGTTCACCCAGATCCACAGGCGCTTTTTTCCGTTAACGATGAGAGTCAATGTTTAAGAGGCAATGAATTTGCCTTAAAGAACAATACCACCCTTAGTGCGGGAACTTTCAACAGTGCATGGGATTTTGGAGATGCCAAAGGATCCAATAATAAAGACCCGAAACATGGATATACTGACGATGGAATTTATATCATTCGGTTAAAAGTGACTAGTGCCGAATCCTGCATGGATTCAACATATAAAATCATTCAAGTATATCCACAGCCATCGGCTAGCTACACGATAAACGACTCGGTGCAATGTATCAATGACAACGATTTTATCTTTGAGAATAAATCTCGGGTCAATTTTGGTGGGTTGCGGAGTTTCTGGGACTTTGGAGATGTTAGTTATTCTTCTGATGGAACGGGAAGGCATACCTATTCTAAAACGGGTACGTTTAATGTTCGTTTGGTTTCGTTTACCGCTTTTGCTTGTAGCGATACGGTGAACCAAAAGGTAAGAATAACCGAGATCCCTCAAATTGCCTTTACCCTAGATACGGCCATGTTGTGCGAACGTGGAAATATTTTTGACGCAACCAACAAGTCTACCTACAAGGGTATAGAAGTAATAGATTACCAATGGAAGTCTTCCGATGGATTCACTGTTAACGCACTTAATTACACGCATAGTTACACGGAAAGGGGTAATTATAAACTCAAGTTAGTCGGTCGTTCTTCGCAGGGTTGTATGGATTCAAGTACACAAAATCTAAAGGTATTCCCGCAAGGTGAGTCCAAAGTGGTTGTATTTGATTCACTCCAATGTTTATTTGGAAATGATTTTACCTTTGGAAACGAGTCTAAGGTTGATGGCGCGGCATTCTCCCTTATGTCTTGGAATTTCGGTGGGGTATTTATAGACACCCAATTTAGGGTAACCCCAAATCAATTTCAGTTTGGCGATACGGGTACCTATCGGGTAACGTTGATTACCACCACTGAAAATTTATGTATAGACACCAGTGCGGTATCTGTTCGGGTGGTGCCAATGCCTGTTGCAAAGCTAAAAAATGGAACCTTATCGTATTGCCATAATGAGCAAGGGTTTGAATATTTAGATATTTCCCAAAAAGAACCCGGCTATTCCAACAAATGGATATTCAACAAACAAGTGGTTTCTAATACAGACACCCTGCAGCCCACATTTATATTGCCAGGTAAATACGGCATTCGTATGGTGGTATACACGGAGTTTGGATGCAGCGACACCATTAGTACGGTGGCTATTTCCAATGCGGTTCCCAAAGCAAAAATTGGTGTAAATAACAACGAACAATGTTTAGAAACCAATGAGTTCACTTTTTCTAATGTTTCTACTCAGTTTACGAAACCTACAGCCTTCTGGGATTTAGGAGACGGTACCTTGGGCTCAGGAAATAGCATTAAACAAAATTATTCAGATGCCGGGGAATATGTGGTTACTTTAGTGGTCGAGAACGATTCCCAATGTTCGGATACTGCGCGTATTAACGTGTTTGTAAATCCGACTCCTGAGGCTTCCCTGGATATAGAGCCAACGTGTTTAAACATACCGATTATTTTGGCATCCAATTCTGGAATTCAATTTGGTAAAATCGTATCTTATTTGTGGAATATGGGCGATGGTACCAATTATAGTGATAGTTTACCTGCGCACGAGTACCGCAAATCAGGGAAAAATAATATTAGTTTGGCCATGCGCTCGAACAAGGGCTGTTACGCCATATTCTATGATAGCATAGACGTGTTTCCAAACCCTGAGGCGGCTTTTTCTTTATTGACCGAGAGGCCTACTATATTGCAAAACAATGTCGGATTTTTAGACTCCAGCACCAACGCAGCGACCTTAGAATGGGATTTTGGCGATGGCAGCGATCCGGTTTATGATGAATTTGAATGGTATCATACCTACTCCGATACAGGCAATTACCGGGTCCAATTGGCCGTCGTGTCTTTTGATGGTTGTACAGATACGTCTTCTAGAGTAATTCGTATTTGGCCTGATTTTAACATATTGCTTCCCACCGCATTCTCCCCTAATGCAGACGGTATAAACGATATTTATCACATCAGAGGCAATCACCACGCTATAACGACAGCCATTTGGCAGGTTTATACAGAAGATGGAATTAAAGTGTTCGAATCCAACGATATTGAAGGGGGATGGAACGGACAGCTTATGAATAACGGCAAGCCACTGCCTATGGGTAACTATCAATTGAACCTAGTGGTTAAGGATATGTATGGAAATCAATCGCAGTTAAACGAAAAAATAGCAATCATCCGATGAGAACTCCGAACTATTTAAAGAATTTATTAGGATTTTGGGTACTCGGATTCATGGTGATGAAACTGGGTGCACAAACGTTAAGCCTGCAAACGGTTTCAAGCGCTCCCGTAACCTGCAATCTGGGTTCTAATGGAGTTGTTACCTTAAAAGCCAACGGTGGAACGGCCCCTTATATCTATGTGCGCGGAACGGATTCTATTTCACTTTTGGCACTAGTTGAATTTAAAGACAGCGCGTTGAGTGCGGGTACGTATAAATATTTAGTTGTTGATAGCGTTGGTGACGTTGATTCGGTTAGCATAGTAATTACCGAACCCGCTGCGTTAAGCACGACCGCTACGATTACGCATGCCAGTTGTTCCTATCGCCAAGACGGCGCTATTGTTGTTGGGGGAAGCGGCGGAACGGCTCCGTATCGTTTTACATGGAGCGACGGAAATGGATGGACCTCCACAAGCAGCACAATCAATTATTTATTGCACGGATACTATTCACTTCGTGTTCAAGACAATAACGGATGTAAATCGGATACCGGATTTACCTTGATATTTACCGATACCCTGGAAACTGCAATTAAAAAAACAGATATTGTTTGCAATGGGCAACAAAATGGCACGGCCGAAGCCCTTATTATTTCTAATGGGAATAGTTTTCAATATGCTTGGACGGGACCCACATCCTTCACCGCCTCGACGGTTAAAATTGCGAGTTTGAAAAATGGGATATACAATCTAAAAGTAACCGATGTGGTTACGGGTTGTACAGCAACGGCACAAACACAGATTGTTATGCCAAGTATTGTTGTAGTTCAAATTTCCTCCATAAAGAACGCCTTATGCAGCGGAGCTGCTACCGGTGAAATAGTTACCCAAAGCACGGGCGGTAGAACCCCGTACTCCTATAACTGGTCGGGTCCAAATAGCTATTTTTCGAGTTCCGCTAAGATTAACAATGCAGGTGTGGGTACCTATATCGTTACGATCACGGATTCCTCTGGTTGTTCAAAATCTGATACTGGAATCGTTGCGGAGCCAACGCCTTGGACAATTTCACAACAAATCACCAATATAAAATGTGCGGGTTATCCCATTGGAGCCATCGATATTACCGTTGGGGGAAATACAGCGCCCTATGTTTATTCTTGGTCTACCGGAGCAAAAACTCAAGACATTAACACCTTGTCGGCAGGTGTTTACACGGTAAATATTACTGATAGCAATGCCTGTACGGTTTCAAGGACCTATTCGATTACCACGCCGCAGGTCTTAGATCTTACATTTACGGCTACCAATGTTTCATGTAAAGCGTCAAACGACGGAAGCTTGACTTTATTGGCTTCGGGAGGAACGTTTCCTTGGACCTATTCTATCAAGGGTCCTGCTGGATTTAAATCTACAAACGTTTCTAACAAAAATTTAGCGGCAGGCAGTTATAAGGTCATTCTTTCAGATCAAAATAGTTGTTTGGATTCTGCGTTGGTTACTATAGCAGAACCTGCAATTTTAAAAGGAACCAATAATGTTACGCAGCCTGAATGTTATGGACAAAAGGGATCTTTCAGCTTGAATGTTTCGGGTGGAACCGCGCCCTATAGTTATGAATGGTTAGACGCAAGTGGATCCTTATATGCAGCTACCCAGAATGTGGTTTCGGTTGATAAGGGTTCGTACAAATTTAGAATTACCGATGCCAAACAGTGTGTTTTTGATGATTCTTCATCCATTAAAGAACCCAATCTATTAACTATTTCCGTTGCGAGTTTAACGCATAACACCTGTTTAAGTGACAAATTGGGTGCCGTTACGTTACAGTCTACCGGCGGAACTACTCCATTCCGTTACAAGCTTAATCAAGGAAATTCGCAAGCGTCGAGTAACTTTTCAACCTTGTCTACAGGTCGAATGGTTGCTTGGGTTATAGATAAAAACAATTGCAGTGACACCGTTGGTTTTACTATTGAATATCGCGATGCGGTGAAGCCCAATGTGGTACTTAAAAATATTACTCGTTACTTAAATGACGCAGGCAATGTGACCATTTCGCTGTCTGAGGTTGATAATGGCATAACCGATAATTGCGGTGTTTCTAGTACCAGTATATCACCAAGTGCGTTTAATTGTCAAAATTTAGGGGCCAATACGGTAACCGTTACCGCTACCGATTTAAAGGGAAATCAAACGTCACAAACGTGTACAGTAACTGTTTTAGATACCTTGGTTCCGAGATTGAAAACCAAAGCGACCAGTATTTATTTGAATGTTGCAGGAAAGGCAACGTTAATTGCATCGGCGTTAAATAATGCAAGTACCGACAACTGTGGCATCAATACGTTGGTGGCTTCCCAAAGTAATTTTGATTGCAGCCATCTCGGACAAAATAATATTACGTTAACGGCTACAGATGTTTCGGGAAATAAATCCCAATCTGTTGAAACAGTGAATGTTTTGGATACCATACTGCCTCTTCTAAGATACAATAACCGGGTTTTGTTTTTGAATTCGTCGGGTTCTGTGAGTATTACTACGGCAGATGTTGACGATAATAGCACCGACAATTGCGCTATCGCCAGTTATCAAATCAGTCAATCCAACTTTAATTGTAGTCAATTAGGAACCAATTTCATTGATTTTACTATTGCGGATAAATCCTCGAATAAAGTTACACAATCGGTGCGTATAACGGTTCGAGATACTTTCGCTCCGGTTTTAAAAACCAAGCCGGTTACCTTGTTTTTAAATCAATATGGATTTGCCGTTTTATCAACCGCCGATTTAGATGATGGCAGTACGGATAATTGTAAAATATCAACCCGAAGTTTGAACCAATCGGTATTCACATGTGGCAATTTAGGAACTAATTCTGTCTTATACACCCTTACGGATTTAAGCGGAAATGTGTCGGCTGCGCGTGTTTCGATTACCGTTAAAGACACTACTAAGCCGATTAATAAGGTGCGAAATTCGGCTACCTATTTAGACAGAAATGGCTTCGCTTTATTGTCATCCTTTGACGTAGATAATGGTAGTGCAGATAACTGTGGTATCGAGAAAGTGACCTTGAGTAAAGATCGTTTTAGTTGTGCTGATTTAGGCAAAAACACGGTCGTGTTTAGCGCTTTTGATGCGAGTGGAAACAAAACAGAAAGCTTGGTCGAAATAACGGTGTTAGACACGATTAAGCCAGCCCTTAGAGCGTCGAATCGGGTAATTTATATAGATTCCCAAGGCCTACAAACCGTGGGACCCGATTATTTTGACGATGGCAGCACAGACAATTGCAAGATCCAAACCAGAACCTTAAGTCAATATAATTTCAATTGTTCCGACGTGGGCAATAAACTATTGCTTTATACCATTTCGGATACGAGTAGAAATAGCAGTATAGCCGTTTTGTCGGTGCAAGTCCGTGATACGCTTTCTCCAAAATTATACACCAAAAATTTGGATGTGTATCTAGATTCTATTGGCCTTGCAAAAATAGCAGTAGGCTTATTTGCTTCTAAATGCACCGACAATTGTCAAGTCTCAAAGTTGACCCTGAGTGATTCAATCTTTGATTGCGCCCAATTAGGGGTTAATATTATTACGCTAAATGCATCAGACCCTTCTGGTAACAAATCCTCAAAGCCCTTTTTGGTAACGGTATGGGATACAGTAAGACCCATAATAACAACGAAGCCCGTTGTTATTTATATTGACACTTCGGGTAAGGCCTTTTTATCGGTGAACCAAGTGGTACAAAAAGCGACGGATAATTGCGATTTGCAAGGTTTATACTTGACCAAGTCGGTATATGAAGTGTCTGACATAGGGGATAACTACGTGGATGTATATGCGTTTGACAAAATAGGGAACAGGTCTAAAAACATGGTGGCGGATGTCCGTGTTGAGGTGGGTGATTTTGATCGCGATAGTATTCCTGATTATATTGAACGCGCCTTAGATTTTGATAGTGACGGGGTTCCTGATTACCGAGATAGAGATTCGGATAACGATGGTATTCTAGATGTTCATGAAAATAGCGGATTAAAGGTTTTATTGGATTTAGACCGCGATGGACTTAAAAACGTTTACGATTTAGACACCGATGGCGATGGAATTTTCGACGTATTTGAAGTTAATGGTTTTGATCCCGATCGAAATGGTACGGTTGGCGTGGGCCGTGTGGTAGTGAACTTTTGGGGAATTCCCGTATTGGCCAATGAAGGGGAATCGTATCCAGAAATAGATACGGATAACGATAATGTTTCTGATTATAAAGATTTAGATAGCGACGAAGATTTGATTGCAGATCGAATTGAAAATAGAGGCCAGCGCAATTTGCTAGACTTCGATGGGGATGGGATTGCGAATATTCGTGATTTGGATAGTGATAACGATGGCATTACGGATTTGTTGGAAACCGATGATGATTATGATCAGGATGGAATGGGTAATTTCCTAGATTTGGATTCAGACGCCGATGGTATCACCGATAAAATTGAAACTTCGGATGATTTAGATGGAGATTTTAAAGGTAATTGGTTGGATCTGGACTCAGATAACGATGGTATTTTAGATGAAATAGAAGGCCAAATAGATTCCGATAATGACGGTCGTGGCAATTGGATTGACGACGATTCCGATAATGACGGTATCTCAGATTTACTAGAGGGAGAAGAAGACACGGATGGAGATGGTGTTTTAGATTATTTAGATAGTGACAGCGATAATGACGATGTTCCTGATATCATTGAAGCCCAACCTTTTTCGGGCGGATTTCCGGCAGACACCGATGGGGATGGTACTTTTGATTTTCGCGATTTAGATTCTGATAATGATTTAATTTTGGATTTTGTAGAGGGATATCCCAATCAACCCGATACCGATGGGAATGGCATACCCGATTACCGAGACACCGACTCTGACGGCGATGGCATTCCTGATTTACTAGAAGGCGCCAAAGATACCGATGGGGATGGTATTATTGATTCTATTGATGATGATGCCGATGGTGATGGCGTTGCGGATATTATTGAAACCTATGCGGATATTGATGGCGATGGCATTCCCTGCGCGCTTGATTTAGATTCAGATGATGATGGTATAAATGATGTATGGGAAGCAGGAGGAACAGACACATCGGGTAGGGGATTGCTTTTTGATGGCACCAAATTAATCCCTCCAGATACCGATGGGGATGGCATATTGAATCCGTTTGATATTGATTCTGATGGAGACGGTATTTATGATATTCGAGAAAGTGGTTTAGAATATGTCGATGCCAACAACGACGGTAGAAATGACGGTATCGATACCGATAAAGACGGTATTAAAGATATCGCCGATGGTTTTAACGGCGTCTATGGCGATTTTTATGATCTACCGCCCGCCGATTATGACGTTGATGGGAAGCCGAACTATGTGGATTTAGACTCCGACAGCGATGGCATCTTAGATGCAATCGAAACCGATGAAGATGCCGATTTTGACTTATCGCCGAATTACTTAGATGATGATTCCGATGGCGACAAAATATTAGATAGGGATGAAACGGATGCCGATGCCGATAACGATGGCGTCTCAAATTTCCTTGATTTAGATAGTGACGGTGATGGAATTGAGGATGCTGTTGAAACAGCTTCTGATTTTGATCTTGATGGCATTTTTAATTATTTAGACCTCGATGCGGATGCCGACGAAATGCCCGATCGAGAGGAGGGAATCCTTGATAGGGAACAAAATAAATTAATGGATTTTTTAGATCCTCAAACCTTTATCCCTGAAATATTTACCCCTAATGGCGATAATATAAACGACTTAATGTTTATTAAGGGTCTAAAAAACTATCCAGAGGCCCAATTAACCGTTTTCAATCAATGGGGTCAAATTGTGTTTAAGAGCAAGGGAGCATATCAAAACGATTGGAATGGAACCAATCAAGAAGGCACCGGTTTTAAGCAGAATTTGGTTCTTCCTGAGGGCGTCTATTTTTATATCCTCGATCACAATAGAAACGATTTACCGCAATATGTTAAACCTCAAACAAAAGGAAATGTATACATCAAGCCTTAAAAGATTGCTCGGTGCAACAAACATGGGCATAGGGCTAATAATGTTTTTTTTGCCCTTTAGTTTACAATCTCAACAAGCTAGCCTATTGTCAAATTACGATTTGGTTTCTAATGTTCAAAATCCTGCGTATAACGGATTAAACCGCCGGCTTCAATTAGATGCAGTTTCCCGAGTTCAATGGGCTAATTTCCCCGGAAGTCCAACGTATACGGGTTTGGGATTTCAGGTCCCTATTACTAGAGATTTTGCTTTGGGCGCCAGTTTTCAGAATTTGAGTGTAGGTGATTTTAAATATGCGTCTCCGCTGAGTATGGGCGCCTATGCCATAGATTTGGCGTATCACAAACAATTGGGTAAAGATGTCTACGTATCGGCAGGGGTTCGTACCGGTTTATTTACATTTAATATGAGAATTTCTCAGTTAATTGCCTCGGAAGTAGGGGATTTAGCCCAAGCAGGGAACGATTATAGTTTTAATTCCCCTTTAGTGGGCGGCGGTATTATGATATACGGGAAGCGTTACTTTATTGGGGCTTCCATGCCCCAATTTGCGCTTGTAAATGATAGAATTGTAGAAAATGTAAATCTGGGTTATAATGCCAGAAGCTTTTATTTGTTTAATGCGGGATTTGTGCAACCATTAGGTGAAGATTTTTCTTTAAAAACCACAGCACAAACCCGATGGTATCAAGGACTTCCTGTCGTATATGATTTGAATGTTTATGCCTTGTATAAAGACCTGATCAATGTAGGATACGGATATAGAAATACTGGATCTCAGGCCGTTTTAGGGAGATTGAAAGTAAATGATTATTTCTACGTCGTTTACAGTTATGAATTTGGAACCGTTTACGATTCGCAAACCCCCTTTAATGCCACTGAGTTTGGTTTAAGTTATCAGTTAGATTTTAATCGCCAGAAGAAGAAAGTAGTGCCCCGTCATTATTAAAACCGATATGCTAAGACCTGAATATTTATTTATATGGATTTTGTTTCACCTTGCGGCTGTGGAGCTTCCAAAATCAATCTCCAAAAGGGGTCAACCCGATTTGCGGGCTACTGAATTGGTAGCCAAAATGCAGTACCAAGAAGCTGCTCGTTCTTATAAAAGTGTTGATAAAATCAAATCGGCACCAGAGTTAAGAGCCTTAGCCGTTGCTTTTACTGAGTTGGGACAGAACGATACCGCACGGGCGCTTTATTTGCGCTTATTTCAGCGGTTCCCGCAAAGGACCAATCCAACCGATGAACTGAATCTCGCTTTGTTGGAACGGCGATTGGGTAATTACTCTACGGTTGATAGCGCGGTAACCGCGCTCAAAATGCAATCGTTTGCAGGTTATCCCATTATGAACCAGCCGGGTAATCTGTTTTTAGAAGAAAGCAAATCGCTCACAGCTAAATTGCCGGATGCACAGCTACGAACATTTCAAAATTCATTTGCCCATTATTTACCCATTAAAGATCCCGTATCGCAGGAATGGTTTTTCCACGAACGTAAATTAGTTAATTCAGGATTGTTGTCGTCTATCGACTTGGGGGATGGTTTGCCTTTTGCCAAGATTATGAAGGCCGAAAACTGGGGCGATTCGGTGGGAGTTTATGGAACCTTACTCAAGAATCAGTTTTTGAATCGCCATGTTGAATTGTCTTATATTGATTCTTTTGGTAATAAATATGTAACCACCAATCACCGATTGGTAAATGATAGTGATGCGTACTTGCTAGATATATTTAGATATTATAAGGATGAAAAGGTCGGAAAGTATACCCTTCAAGTCTTAAATGATCAACTTTGGCAACACAATCTCTCTGGTTTTGTTATGAATGCAAGTCAAACCAGAGGGTTGTACTGTAGTGATATGGTTGGTGGGGTTGGGCGTGCAGATATTTACGTCTGCGATATTGAATGGAATGAAGATAATGAACCCAAAATTGTAAATTCCGCTTCAATCGGGGAGGTGGTTAATACCCTTCTTTCAGAAAGCGACCCCTATTTTATCAACGATGAGATTATTGCTTTCTCTACCGAAGGGCATGTTGGATATGGAGGAAGTGATATTTATTTCTATCATATACCAACCAACCGTTTGGTGAATGCAGGATCTAAAATTAACACCATGGGCAATGAATACGGAGCTCGTTATATAGATGGTACCCTATATTGGGCCTCTGACGCCTATAAAAACAACCCTCAATTACGGTCATTGGCTCTAAACCAAGAAGTTATAAATTGGTTTTTCAGCAGTTTTTCAGAAATATTGGATATTGCGGAACCAGAAGACTTCACCCCAATTACATTGCCTGTTGCCACGGTGGAAAAACCGTTTAATCTTTGGGCTGAACTAGGCGACATAGAAGTAGATGAAGGGCTAAAGTTCCTGCTTATGCCAGACTCAATGCGACTTAAAATTGCCCGTGAAATTAAGGATACCGCTAATTATGCAGATTTTCGATTGCGTACCCTAATTTACCCGGAGGATGGATTGATATGTGATGCCAAATTTGAAATAGAATTATGGATTGTTATTGAATTGTTGAAACGACGTAAAGATTGGGCAGTAGATATTCGCAGTTATACGGACAGCCGAGGATCTTCAATTTTCAATTTGGATTTATCCAAAAACAGGGCCGCTTTTTTGCGAGAGTATTTTATATTTTACGGGGTTGATAAAAATCAAATTGATGCTATGGGTTACGGAGAATTATTTCCGATAAACCAGTGCATTGATGGGGTTGCCTGTTCAGACGAGGAACACCGGCGCAATCGAAGAACCACTTTGCACCTTAAGAGGAGAGATATTCAGGCCAAACTATAGCGTTAATAAAGTCACCTTTCACCCGAGCAACTACAAAAGGCCGCATGTTGCGGCCTTTTGTAGTAATTTAATTTGTGCGCAGATTAAAGCACTTTAATTCTATTAATCTGGCTGATACCGCGAACATCAACTTCCACAACTATATCAGCATTGAAAGTTTGATTTTGAGGTAGCCGTTCGTAAATTTTAGATAAGACGGCAAAGCAAAGAGGATTGTTCATTCCTTTAATTTGAGGATTAATTAAGTTCCAACCTTGTTTGACTTTGCATCGGGGAGGTGCCAAATAGACAATATAGGAATCCCAATTTTTCTCATCTTGACGCGTCCGTGTGCTTTGAGGCTTGTTTTGTTTTGTCTCATTTTGTATTATGGCAGAACCTGTAGAAATAGACACATTGCTTAGCAATATAGTCTGTCCTTGGTAAAATTGGGGTCTACGGGCGAAATCATCGGTGGCTACTTTCGTTTGGGCAAGCGAAAAACCTGAAAACATAAGGGCGATGATGCACAAAGAAATATTTTTCATAATAGTATTTAGTTAAGTTTTACCCGAGCAATACGGTGCATTACGTTGGTGTCTACAAAAATGGTGATATCGGCATTGGCTCTGCGGCCATTAGGTAAGGTGCGTGCCATGCTGTTGTAAAGCATAAAACAGCCTGTATAATTAGGTATTTCCACGGTTAAGGCTTCCCAATTGCGAGGAGGCGTGCATGGCGTTGGGCGGGGGGCGGTCGTTGCAGTTGGTGTTGCCGCAGGGGTTGGAGTAGTTGCCGGATTCAATGTCGCTATTCCGCCTGGGCCGCTGCTGATAGTTGGAGTGGTAGGGCTGCCCGCATTTATAGTGGCGGAGCTGGGATTCAAAGCGCCGGTTGGGCTGCTAGGATTTAAGGTACGAGGACCGCTTAAGGCTATTGTATTCCCTGTTGTTTTTGTAACAAAAACACCCCGTAAGACGATATATCTACCGTTGTATTTGGATGGATTACTTGCGAAATCGACTAAATCAACAACCAATTGGGCTTGGGAGTTTGAGAAGATAGAAAAGGCCAAAATTATCAGTGCGTATCTCATATAAGTGGTTATTTATTTATGTATTACAATATGTGTGCCAAATCTTGTTTTTGATGAATATTAATCGGTTTTGTTTTTGTCTGCAATCAAGTAACGAAGTACATAATACGCCCCTAATACCAGCAATATACTGGCTGTGCCTATTTGATTTAAATTGCGATCGGGTACCATTCGATTCAAAAGGAGCACCCATCCAAAGGCGAAAATAACCCACCCCGCTTCACTCTTAAACCCCGCTTTTATTAATACAATTAAACCAGACAGCATGATTATAGTGGGAATGGAAATTAAATGTTCGGGCAATTCAATACCAATAGACCTAAACAACCAGAGCGTTCCTATAGTTATTAATATCATACCCACCACTAAATAGGTGGTTTGTTTTTCTATTTGGTTCACCAAACAAAAATATACATAAAACTTGGATTATCACTCTAAGTACCTTTTAGGTAAGGTTGTTTCGAAATTGGAAGTTTAAAGCTCAAATATACAAGCGATGGCCTTGGATTTATTCGAAGTCCAAATTACAGCCGTTTATATACCTAGTTCATAGAGTATTAGATATTGGAGTTTATAAGGAGCAAACGACTTTGCTGTTCCTGCTCGAAGGCTTCACTGCTCGTATCGATGCTTTCCGTATTAAAAAAGTGAACGTTCAATTCGCTTATTAACTTTCGTATCACGTCAACATCCTTGCTTCGCCAGTTTGGATTCCAATTGGCACTGATTCCGATAGACACGCCGCGATCGCTAAGTTTTTGAAATAGGTTGAGATCTTTAGCAAATGATTTTACCTCGTTTACATGATGAAAATAAACATGAAAACCGGCCAAATGCAAATCCCATAATTCATCCTTAAATCGTCCGTAATTCAAATCAACATCGGGCAGAACGTGTATATCGGTTCCTAAACTAGGTGCATGTAATTGTAACTATGAACTAATGGTTTGGTGAACCCCTAAGCTGATGTAAAAGAATATAGACGTTTGGGTGTATTGGTGTGCCCACTCTACAATATCAATGCCTATTGGTGTGCCTTTCAACTCAATAGGGATCCCCACAAAGAACCTTTCCTTTTTTTGGCTTTTCTGATAAGCCTCCAAGCAAGTCAACCATTGTTCCAAGGCACTTGACTCCAGACTTGTTCCCAAGCGTCTGCAAATGAAATAATCGTATTTAAGAAAATCCTTTAAATTCATAGTTAGGCTTTAAAAGGGTTTCGTATCGTTAGTAAATGTAATTTAAACCACAGTAAATCATATCGAATAGTTCAACAAAAGCCTGTTTTCGCGATTATAACTGACCAAAAGGATAAAATGTTACACTTTCATTCCATTACTTAGCAAACTCTTTTAGGTTGCCTATATCTCAGAAAGCCGGCTTTCTTCTTTACGAGTGCTTACGTTTTTGCTTTTACTCAGTAAAATATAGCCCGACGTAGCGGCGGTAACACTGGCTATAATGATACTCAATTTTGCCATGTCGATTAAGGCACGATCGTCAAAAGCAAGATTAGATACGAAAATAGACATTGTAAAACCGATACCTCCGAGTAAACCGGCCCCCACTAATTTCGTGAATGTTATGTTTTTAGAAATATGGGCAATACCCAAACGATCCGCAAGCCAACTAAAAAGTACAATTCCTATGGGCTTTCCAAAAACCAAACCGAAGAAAATTCCCAAAGAAAGCGGATTAACAATCTCATTCATCATGTTAACATCGATTTTAATGGCCGTATTGGCCGCTGCAAAAAGAGGCAAAATGAGAAATGCTACCCAACCTGATAAATGGTGTTCCATTTGGTTAGACATTTTCTTCTCTTTTTTGGATTGTCGGGGCAACATCAAAGCCAAAATAACCCCAGAGAGGGTGGCATGAATACCCGAATGCATCATGGTAAACCATAACGCGATACCCAAAACAATATATAACCAAGCAAAATCCCAATCAATTTTGTCAACAATATACATGATTACCACAATGCCCACTGAAGCGGCCAACCAAGCCCAATGAATGCCTTGCCCATAAAATAGGGCAATTATCACTATGGCGCCTAGGTCGTCGATAATAGCGAGGGCCGTTAAAAATACTTTTAAGGAAGTGGGAACTCGATTGCCCAAAAGTCCTAAAATAGCGATAGCAAACGCAATATCTGTAGCGGTAGGAATTCCTACCCCAGATAGGGTTTGGGGAGAATTCATATTAAAGAGAAAATAAAGCAAAGCCGGTACAGCCATTCCCCCTAATGCACCAAATAAGGGCAACATGGCGCGCTTTCGATCACTCAATTCTCCGTCAACAATTTCTCTTTTAATTTCTATTCCCACTACCAAAAAGAAAATAGCCATGAGCGCATCATTGATCCAATCGGTTATGCT
>CAMBBZ010000034.1 GCA_945863965.1 Chitinophaga pinensis
GTTTTTGACTTTTCCGCCCTGAATGTAGGTCCAAACGTATAAATTTTGCCCATGGCCATGGCCATGGCTTCGCCATAAAGCTGTCCGGATTGACTTAGATAAGCGGTATTGCCATAAAAATCGGTTTCAAAAAGGGTGGAGGTACCTTCGCAGGCGTTACCTGTAAAAATGGGGGCGTCCATTTGAACAAAACCTTGTTTTTGGAAGTAATTATGGATAGAAAAAATGATGGTATTACGGATTCGCATAATGGCCCATTGGCGGGTGCTGCGCAGCCATAAATGGCGTTGATCCATTAAAAATTCAATTCCGTGTTCTTTTTTAGCGATGGGATAGTCCTCCGAATCGCCGATAATTTCGATTTGTTGGACTTCAACTTCAATACCTCCGATTTGTTTTTCATCGGCTTTAATCAATCCGTGTAAAACCACACTGGTTTCTAAACGGGTATTTTGAGCGGTTTCTAATCCGGCCTCAGAAGCCGTTTCGGCGGTAACTACACACTGGCAGAAACCGGTACCGTCGCGGAGTACGATAAAAGCGATGCCTTTACCTTCTCTTTTATTAGAAACCCAACCTTTAAGGGTAACGATTTCTCCTATTTTCTGGGATAGTTCTTGAATGTACGAATGCGAGACAGCCATTTGAGTGCAAAGATACAATTTTTGAATCGCTATATAATAAGGGCTTGGGTGTATTGCGTTTAAGAGAATGTGTACATTTGTTGTATGAACATGGAACGCATTTCGGTGTTGATACCTTCTGGTGCAGGTGCACCTGGCTTTGCAGGGATTGCGGCTTGTTTGCGAGAAGAACCCCGCTTGCGCTTGATTTCGGGCGATTGTAACGAGCAAGCGTATGGCAAATCGCTCTCGGATGCGTTTTATGCCATGCCTGCCTCAAACAGTCCGCACTACATCGACCGCGTATTGGAGATTTGCCAGTTGGAGAAGGTAAAGGTCGTTTTACCCATCACCACCGCGGAGTTATTGCCTCTGTCGGAGCAGCGGGATGTGTTTGTAAATGCCGGCGTTCGCCTTATAATTTCCCCCGAAAAAGGAATTTTGGAGAGTAACGATAAAGGCCTGTTGCACGCTTGGGCACAGCAAATAGGAATTGCGGTTCCGGAGGGAAAAGTGTGCCATAATCGGAATGAGTTCGAAGAGGTGGCGAAGGACTTACTGGGCCGACACGCCCGTTTGTTTTTTAAACCTATCTTGGGAAATGGGTCTCGCGGTATTGGATTGATTTGTAGGGAAGTGGAGCCTATCACGGCGGCACATAAGCCCGAACTGATGCCTTTAAGCTTGTCTGAATGGATGTTGCGTTTGCCAGAAGCCTTTGAGGTTCCGCTGCTTTTAACAGAGTATTTGCCGGGAAAAGAGTATTCGGTAGATGTATTTGTTTGGCCGAATACGGATACCATTGTGATTCCAAGGAGTCGAGATAAAATGGTGGCGGGCATAAGTGTTTCAGGAAAGTTTGAGAAAAACGAAGGACTAATTACGGCGTCGAAAGCGCTGGTTGAATCCATGGATTTACAAGGCCCCATTGGGGTTCAGTGGCGCAATAATGCATCGGGAATTCCACATTTATTGGAAATAAATCCGCGCCTGCAAGGAACCACGTCGGCCTTGCGGCATGCGGGATTGAATATTCCTTTATTGGCGGTCATGCGCGCTTTGGGTCTCGAAATGGATATTCCCCTGAACATACATTGGAATAGAGGTTTTACCCGCCATTGGCAAGACGTTTTTTTATAGTTTTTGGGAAATTGGTGCGGTGAATAGGTTTTTGTATTTATCTTCGCAATATCTATGAGCAACGAAAAACGCAATACCAAGAAATATTGGGCTCTTTGCATTATAAGTGGAATCGCATTGGCTTATTTCACTGTATTTTTACCTGAAGCTTTTTGGCTCGGTCTTCCCACCTTTTTTGGCGGTATGGCTATGGCCATGGATTGGGTTTAAAAGATTGAAATCCTTAATTTTACATCAAATCGCGTGAAGCGATTAAAAAACTAATGTTATGGCAAATGCTTTTTGGTTTGATTTTGAAAAAGACGTTCAGGACCTCCACGAACAACTGGAAAAGGCCCGTGTAACGCACGAACAAGGAAAATTAGATATGTCTGACATGGTTCAGACCATTGAATCTAAAATTAAAGAAGCCCAAAAATCGGTTTACAGTCATTTAACAGGATGGCAAAAAGTTCAAATCAGCAGACACCCAGAACGTCCGTATACCCTTGATTACATAGGACATATATGTACAGATTTTGTGGAGCTATTTGGAGACCGACAAATTCGCGATGATAAAGCGATTGTGGGTGGATTTGCCAAAATTGATGGCAAACCTGTCATGATAATTGGCCAACAAAAAGGCCGAAATACCAAACAGCGTCAATTGCGTAATTTTGGGATGCCCAATCCTGAAGGGTATCGCAAGGCATTGCGATTAATGAAGCTCGCCGAAAAGTTTGATGTTCCTGTAGTAACGCTTATCGATACCCCCGGAGCGAGTCCTGGCCTTGAAGCCGAAGAACGCGGTCAAGGAGAAGCTATCGCGCGCAACTTGATGGAAATGGCCGTTTTAGAGGTGCCCATCGTATGCATTATAATCGGAGAAGGAGCTAGTGGCGGTGCCTTAGGTATTGGAGTCGGTGATAAGGTACTCATGATGGAATACACCTGGTATTCGGTAATTAGCCCGGAGAGTTGTTCGAGTATTCTATGGCGCACTTGGGATAAAAAAGAATTGGCCGCAGACGCGCTTCGTTTATCATCGAGCGATATGTTTAAAAATGGCTTGGTAGATGGTATTATTAAAGAGCCCATAGGTGGGGCCCATCACAATCCGGAAGAGGCATACTCAGCTGTCAAGGCAGCCATAAAAAAGGAATTAAAGAGTTTACGCGAACTAGACAAAGAGACATTAGTAGCGCAACGAATTGATAAATTCTCTCAAATGGGGGTTGTGTTGGAGCCTGAAGATGGGGCCTAATGCGTTCCATAATTTGTGAATTATTAAATATAAAATATCCCATCGTTCAAGGGGGTATGATTTGGTGTTCGGGCTGGGAACTAGCAGCGGCCGTAAGTAATGCAGGCGGACTAGGCGTTATTGGTTCGGGCAGCATGTATCCAGACATATTACGCAGTGAAATTCAAAAGTGTAAAGCTGCCACCGATAAACCGTTTGCGGTTAATGTGCCCTTGTTGTATCCCGATTTAGAGGCGCATATAGCTATAATTATCGAAGAAAAAGTACCGATCGTTATTACATCGGCTGGAAATCCTGCAACGTATACGGCGCGATTCAAAGAAGCAGGTTTAACGGTGATTCATGTGGTGGCGAATGTGAAATTTGCGCAAAAAGCCGAGTCAGCGGGTGTAGATGCCATAGTGGCTGAGGGTTTCGAGGCCGGGGGACATAACGGACGTGAGGAAACAACCACCTTGTGCTTAATCCCGTTAATTAAACAACACGTGCAAATTCCTATAATAGCAGCCGGGGGCATAGGGAGTGGTGCGGCAATGGCGGCCGTTTTGTGTTTAGGTGCCGATGGCGTACAAATGGGCAGTCGCTTTGCGGCAACCCATGAAAGCAGTGCACACCTTAATTTTAAGGAAGAAATTGTGAGAGCTGGCGACGGTGAAACCGCATTAACGTTGAAAGAGATTACGCCGGTTCGATTGCTAAAGAATGCTTTTTACCAACAGGTTCAATTGGCCTATGAAAATGGAGCTGATAAAAATCAATTAACCGCACTTCTAGGGAGAGGCAGGGCTAAGAAAGGCATGTTTGAAGGCGATTTAATCGAAGGGGAATTAGAAATTGGTCAGGTAAGTGCCCAAATAAACGGCATCATGAGGGCCCGCGATGTAGTGGAAGAAACGATGGCTGAATGTTTAATGGTATTGCAAAAGACCAATAGGGCCTATAATTTTGATTAAGACTATGGAAGAACAAGAAGTTAAATGGAAAGTTATTTACGTGGCGAGCAAGCAGGAAAAAAAAGTTTCTGCTTACTTTGATAAAGCGGGCGTAACCCATTACTTGCCTCTTTATAGAAGTTTACGTTTTTGGAAAGACCGAAAAAAATGGGTCGAAATGCCTATGTTTAATGGATATTTATTTGTGTTTCCTAATGATATAGAACGCGACATCATTTTACAAACTCCAGGCGTCGTAAAGTTTATCCGTCACAATCAAAAAGATGCTACGATTCCAGAAAATCAAATTAATTTGATACGGGAATTTGTAGAATTTGGTTACAACATTACTGAAGTTGATCGCAACGAACGTTTTGAAGTAGGCGATATTGCGGAAGTTTTGGACGGTCCATTAAAGGGAAGAGAAGCAGAAATTTTCAAATCTGGCGACGATAGTTACATTATTGTATCAATTGAAGCGTTAAATCAATCTGTGAAGGTTAAATTGCCAAAAGATATTTTAAAAATACGTCAGCGTAAATCGGATATGGAGGTGGTTAAATCATTATGGTAGGACAAACAATTTTATTGTTATCGCCGCATACAGACGATGGGGAGTTGGGCTGTGGCGCCAGCATTGCCAAGTTTATTGAGCAGGGCAAGCGGGTTGTTTATGTGGCCTTTAGCGCTTGCGAGCAGAGTGTATTGCCTCAGTTTCCCAAAGATATACTGATTCAGGAAGTAACCCAGGCTACGGCCGAGTTGGGAATTAAGCCTGAAGATTTAATATTGAAACGGTTTGAGGTGCGAACCTTTAATTATCACCGACAAGAGATTTTAGACATACTAATTCAGCTAAGGGAACAGATTAAGCCGGATACGGTTTTGATTCCTTCTTTGAATGACATTCACCAAGATCACAAAACGATTGCAGAAGAGGCCTTGCGCGCCTTTAAGTTTATCAATATTTTCAGTTATGAACTGCCTTGGAATAACTTGAATTTCCAAACGTGTGCCTTTGAAGTGGTTTATGAGAAACATGTTTTAGCCAAAGTCAATGCCTTAAAAAAGTATCAAAGTCAAGCCCATCGGCCTTATGCCAATGAAGAGTTTTTGCGTGCACAATTGCGCATGAGAGGCGTTCAAGTGGCTCGACATTATGCGGAAGTTTTTGAAGCCGTTAGATTGGTAATGGATTGAAAAACGGATTATTTTTTCAAGGAATTTCCCCTAATTCGTTTTAAATTCGCTACGATGCATTGGATTCAACAAATCGTGTTCTTATTGTGCTTGGCAACGGGAATAGAGTTTTTCCGTAGAAGTGTACTTACAATACGACGTAACATAAAGTTAGGTCGCGATTTAGATATTTCAGATCAGCCTAAGGAACGCATAAAACAAACCTTATTAGTCGCTCTAGGTCAAAGCAAAATGGTACGCAGACCGGTTGCGGGCTTTTTTCATATTTTGATCTATGTTGGATTTGTACTCATTAACATAGAAGTATTAGAGATTTTAATAGACGGTTTATTCGGAACCCATCGGGTCTTTGCAGCTCCTTTAGGTGGACTTTATAATGGAGCTATTGCCTTTTTTGAATGGCTTGCATTGGGTGTATTATTGGCGTGTGTGGTATTTTTATACCGTCGGTATGTGCAAAAATTGCCTCGTTTTGCGATGCGTGAAATGAAGGGTTGGCCTACAAAAGATGCAACTATAATTTTATTTGTTGAAATTGTTTTGATGGGCGCTTTATTGCAAATGAATGCCACAGAACAGGTTTTACAAGCGCGGGGTGAAATGGCGGCCCATGGATCGTTCCCAGTTAGTTCTTGGTTTGTTCCGCTTTACGATGGAATGTCGAGTGCCTCTTTACATATACTCGAGCGTACTTTCTGGTGGTTTCATTTTGTCGGTATTGTATTGTTTTTGAATTATTTACCTTTTTCTAAACACTGGCATATTATCATGGCCTTTCCTAATGTGTACTATTCTTCTTTGAAACCTAAAGGACAGTTAGACACTATGGATTCTGTGACCACGGAGGTGAAACTTATGATGGATCCATCGGCGGCGGTTCCAGAAGGATATGAACCCCCTGCGGGATTTGGGGCAAAAGACGTAAGCGATTTATCTTGGAAAAACTTGATGGATGCCTACAGCTGCACGGAGTGTGGTCGTTGCAGTAGCGTTTGTCCAGCCAACATCACGGGCAAGTTGCTAAGTCCTCGAAAAGTAATGATGGATACCCGCGACCGATTGGAAGAAGTGGGTAAAGCCATGGATAAGGCAGTGAGCGGCACACCAATCGATGATGGTAAAAACTTGCACACATATGTGAGCGCCGAAGAACTCTGGGCCTGTACTACATGTAATGCGTGTGCCGATGCGTGTCCGATTAATATCAATCCCGTCGATATTATTATGCAAATGCGACAATACTTGGTAATGGAGCAAAGCGCAGCACCGTCGGAACTCAACGGAATGTTTGCGAATATGGAGAACAATGGAGCGCCTTGGCAGTTCAATCAAAACGATAAAGGAGCATGGGCTAAAGCCGATTCCTAAAAGGCAACATACCCGTTTTATTACCTATCTTTGTATATATTATGAATATTTTATTGAACACATTGCTTTTTTTAGGCTCTTTGGGCCCTAGTGAGCTAATCATCATTGCCTTGATTGTATTGTTATTATTCGGTGGTAAGAAAATTCCTGAGCTAATGCGCGGAATGGGTAAAGGTATCCGTGAATTCAACAATGCCAAAGATGGCATGCGCGATGAAATTCGCAAAGGAATGAACGACGATGAGCCCAATTCAAGCAGCAAAGAAAATTGAAAGCATTTCACCGAGTAATTGACATTCAAGCCGATCTCATCGCGGGTAGTTTGACCTGTGTGGAATTGGTAAATCATTACCTCACTCAAATACAAGAAAAAGCGCATTTGAACGCATTTCTCGAAGTGTGGGCGGATGAAGCATTGGATAAAGCTCGTTTGGTTGACGCCAAAATAGCATCGGGTAGCTACGGTAAATTAGCGGGCGTAGTAATTGCATTAAAAGACAATTTGAGTTACAAAGGGCACAAAGTAAGTGCCTCTTCAAAAATATTAGAAGGATTTGAGGCCCTTTATACCGCTACCGCTGTTGAACGCCTAGAACAGGAAGATGCCATTTTTATTGGTCGAACCAACTGCGATGAGTTTGCTATGGGCGCTTCCAATGAAAATAGTGCTTTTGGGCCTGTTAAAAATCCATTTGATGAATCGCGGGTTCCTGGAGGAAGTAGCGGCGGAAGCGCCGTAGCCGTGGCTGCAGGTATGTGCCATTGCGCATTGGGCTCCGATACAGGCGGTTCTATCCGCCAGCCAGCCGCATTCAACGGGGTTTATGGATTGAAGCCAACCTATGGTCGTATTTCTCGTTGGGGTCTATTGGCCTATGCTTCAAGTTTTGATCAAATAGGTCCATTCGCTCATAGCTTAGAAGATATTGCATTGTTAACCCAAATCATGTCGGGCGCCGATAGCCAAGATGCAACGGCTATTCAAGAAGGACCGCTAGATACGTGGACGTACACTGAAAAAAAGAACCGCCGCTTCGCGGTTATGAAACAGGCCGTGGAACACCCTGGTTTGGATCCCGAAGTACGCGATACTTTTAATCAGTTACTAGATAAATTGCGGGCACTAGGACATGAAATTAATTATATTGATTTTCCATTATTAGAACAAATGGTGCCGGCTTATTACGTCTTAACAACGGCCGAAGCAAGTAGTAATTTATCGCGTTATTCTGGCATGATGTACGGATATAGAAGTCCCAATGCTACCGATTTAGAGAGTACGTATACGCGTTCGCGCACCGAGGGTTTCGGTCCGGAAGTAAAGCGGCGTATTATGTTGGGAACCTTCGTATTATCGAGCGATCAGTATGATGCGTATTACGAACAAGCCTTGAAAGTGCGTCGGATTATTCAAAATGAAACCGATGCCATTTTAGACCATAACGAGGCCCTATTGATGCCTACAACAAGTACCCCAGCCTTCAAATTGGGAGAAAAAAGCAAAGACCCTATCAGTATGTATTTAGCCGATTTGTTTACAGTTCAAGCAAATCTAGCCGGTAATCCTGCCATTTCTATTCCGTCTGGGACCACGCAATCTGGACTTCCCATAGGAGTTCAATTAATGACATCGCGGAAATCGGAAAATGATTTGTACGATTTATCGGAATTAATCCAAAAATTATTTTAATGAGATTTATCTTTCGCGCAACCTTTTGTTTTTTATTGGGATTAATAGGAACTTCTGCCAATACCCACGCGGCAGACACAGCTGCAGTATCAAAACTGCTCGACAAATATGAATCGCGTGGCTTG
Organism: Chitinophaga pinensis; assembly: GCA_945863965.1. Taxonomy (GTDB): domain Bacteria; phylum Bacteroidota; class Bacteroidia; order NS11-12g; family UBA955; genus VMCP01. The sequence continues at coordinate 8,322 of CAMBBZ010000034.1, forward strand.
CCGCGCTTTCGTATCCCTGAGTTGTATGGGGAAATATCGGAACGGCTCGAAAACCAGGGTGGTTTAACGGCTATTTTAGCCGGTAGATACCTTGCTTATCAAGAACAAATTGAAACCGAAAGGCGAAACCGTCAATTACCGTGGTTTGTAGGGTTTTTACCCGCGGCCAACACCGGTTTTGAACCCCGTTTTAGAAACGAATCTGGATATGCGGGTTTGTGGCCTTTGCCTTATTTGATGGGTAAAAAATACGGTCTTACCCAAACCGCTCTATTTGATGAACGCCACGATGCCAAAAAGAGTACAGAAGCAGCTTGTTTGTACTTATCGGACCTTCAAATAATTTATCGCGATTGGCTAATGAGTATCACTGCCTTTAGTATTGGTCCTGCGCGACTCAATCAAGTGATACATGCAACGAAAACATTAAACTTCGATTCGGTATATAATGCCCTAGAACCTGAGGAACGCGTTCCCGTTATCCAGTGGTTAGCTACAGCCGTGGTTGTTTCCGAATGGTTAGACTTAGAAAAGTCTGTGGTGCCATTAAATCGAGCCGCACTCAAAACGGTTTTAGGTATCGAAAAAGCAATTCCATTTGCACTTTTCTATGATAAATTTGGAGTGGGAATTGCACAAATGAGAGATTATAATCCAGGATTAAGAACCGACTTAATTCCTTATATGGGGAAATTGTTTAGTTTTAATTTGCCCGTTGAATTGGCAGGGCGTTATGAAAAAGCCCGCGATTCTATTCCATTATGGTTGAACGGCGTTCCCAGAATGGAAATCACATATGATACCATCACACAGGTCTTTGACGGTGATTCGGTAGAATTAGTGGAGCCGGTTCAAGCAGTCGTTACACCAACGCCATTGGCCTCAAGGGAAGACAAAGTTTGGGTGTATTATAAGGTAAAACGTGGCGATGCGGTGTACACAATTACAGATGTTTTTGATTGCAATATTGCAGATATGCGTCGTTGGAATAATCTCAATTCGAGGATGGTTTTGATAGCAGGAAAACGTTTGAAATTTTATGTGCCCGCACAAAAAAAGAAATACTATCAACAAATAGATAGAATGACAATGGCTCAAAAGCGCGAACGCGCCAAGTCTAATAATTAAAACGGTTTGCGTTATTGGAACTTCTTTTCGGCGGTATTAATTGGTTTATTAGGGTCACTAAAAGGTCAAACAACAGCTATTAAACAGCCGTTGAAAGCCTTTCAATCGTTGGAAATCGATAGGACTTCCGATAAAATTGTTATTGATGGTAATTTATCCGAGTCTACTTGGAAAAACGCTCATTTTTACGGAAACTTTAGGCAATATTATCCCTACGATACATCGGCGTCGGTGAGTAAAACTGAATTTGCAATCTGCCACGATGATAAATTCGTATATGTTGCAATTGTATGCGATAACCGCAATCCTGAGAAACCTTTCATTGTTAACAACCTCAAAAGAGATTTTTCGGTAACGGCCCATGATGCTGTAATTGTCAGTTTATCACCGTTTCTTGATGGTCAAAATGGATTCTCTTTCGGGGTAAGTCCGTATAATGCCCAGCGCGAAGGGGCTATTGAAAATGGCGGTGGTTTTGGTGTGAGTACGGCTTGGGATCAGGTTTGGTTTTCAGAAACGCATATTGCGGATTCTGCCTGGTATGCAGAATTAGCCATTCCATTAGCGAGTATCCGTTTTGTGCCTGGAGCCAAAAATTGGGGGATCAATGTTTCTCGTATCGATTTGAAGAACAATGAAATTTCGAATTACCACCGGGTGCCCAGGAATTTTAATTTCAGTACCTTGGTATTTGTTGATACCATTGTATGGAAGCAGCCACTAAACAAGTCATTTTTTAATGGGGTGTTTTTGCCTTATATCAGCAATAATTCTATTCAAGAAACTTCAGGATCTAAATGGGGACAACAGCCGCGTATTGGCTTTGATACAAAACTAGGAATTACACAAAGTCTCAATTTAGATGCGACGTTGAATCCCGACTTTGCACAAGTAGATGTAGACCAGCAACAGGTCAACTTGACACGTTTTAACTTATTTTTTCCTGAGAGAAGGCAGTTCTTTATAGAGAACAGCGATCTTTTTGCCAATTTTGGTTTTCGTCAAATTCGTCCGTTTTTTTCTAGGAGAATTGGTTTGGCGCCTGATCGAACGAATATTCCCATTCAATACGGGGTGCGGTTGTCTGGAAAGTATGGAAATGATTGGCGTTTAGGATTAATGAATGTAAGTACGCAAGCCCGCGGTTTGCTAAATGCTACCCATATCAATTACAGTGTTTTGGCACTGCAGCGAAAGGTTTTGCAAGCCTCAAATATTGGGTTTATAGCGGTTCACGACGAGCGATTGGGAAGTGAAAATCGAGATTTCAATACCGTTCTTGGGGCCGAGTTCAATTTACTTACACCCGATAATCGTTGGGCGGGAAAAGCGTTTATACAAAAATCACATTATCAAGGTTTACCAGCCAATACGGGTTTTGCACACGCCACTTGGTTGCTCTATAAAACGCTCGACTGGAGCATTATGTGGAACCACGAGTATGCAAGTAGGCAGTTTAATGCGCGTACGGGATTTGTTCCGAGGGTTGATAATTTTAATCCAGCTACTGGAAAGGTCGTAAAATGGGATTATTGGCGTTTGGAGCCCATGGTGAAGCGGGTTTTTTATCCGTCTAAAAACAAGTATATCAATAATTATGCGCTTGATGTTTACAATAGTTCTTATTACGATAGCGCTTGGGTTCCAACGGAATCGTATTCGGATTTGAAAGGCGAATTGAATTTTCAGAATAGCACGCGATACACGCTTGCCATCTACCACCAATATTTTAGGTTGTTTTTGCCTTTCGCGCCGGTAAATCTTCCGGGCGGTGGATTTTTATTGGGACATTATCAAACCTATGGAACAACGTTTACGTGTTCCACGAATAACCGAAAGCCATTGGCTTTAAGTGGCAGTTTGGATGTGGGTTCCTATTTTATTGGACAGAAACAAGAATATGTAGCGGATGTTTCTTGGAGGGTTCCAGGATGGGGTCAACGAAAAGTACCGCGTTTGTTCATTAGTGGGAATATTCGGCATATTGATATCAACTTTGGTGATAGCGGTACCTATGCCATTGATCTTATTGGGTTGAAGGCCGATTATAGCTTTTCAACGACTACGTACTTGATTGGTTATTGGCAGTTAAATGCACAGAATAAGTTAATGAATATAAACGTACGCTTTCAATGGCGATACAGACCTATGAGTGATATATTTATCGTGTATGCGCAGAACTGGGACCAAACGGCTTTACAATTAAAGCCCCAAACAGAAGTATGGGGCTTTGCAGGTAGGTCGTTGGCCTTGAAAATGGCCTATTGGTTTTAGTTAACTGTTATCGCCGTCGAATAGATTTCCAATTCCTCCTAAAATACTGCCTTCTCCTTTGCTATTGCCGGGTCTGGCATAAGACAATATGCGGCCTGCCAATCGGCTTACGGGTAAACTTTGAATCCACACTTTACCGGGTCCACTGAGAACCGCAAAAAACAAGCCTTCGCCACCAAAAATAGCATTTTTTACCCCTTTTACGAATTGAATATCGTAATCAACGGTTCCAGTGAAACCCACGATACAGCCGGTGTCGATGCGGAAACTTTCGCCCGCTTTGAGATCCCTTTCGAGGACAAAACCACCAGCGTGCATAAAGGCCATACCATCACCTTCTAGTTTTTGCATTATAAAGCCTTCCCCACCGAAAAGCCCGGTCCCAAGTTTACGCTGGAACTCGATTCCTACTTGAACGCCTTTGGCGGCGCATAAAAAAGCATCTTTTTGACAGATGATTTTTCCGCCCAAATGGGCTAAGTTAAGGGGTACGATTTTACCGGCATACGGGGATGCAAAACTCACTTTGCGTTTACCATGCCCGATATTGGTATAGGCAGTCATGAATAGGCTTTCACCCGTGAGCAATCGCTTGCCAGCGCCCATTAATTTACCTAAAAAACCGTTATCGGTCTGGGAGCCATCGCCAAAAATGGTTTGCATTTCGATGTCATTTTCCATGAACATAAAACTGCCTGCTTCTGCAATTACAGTTTCTTGAGGGTCTAGCTCAATCTCCACACACTGCATTTCCTCGCCGTGCAGGTGATAATCGATTTCGTGATTTTGAATCATGATTCGAATATATAAATAAGTTTAACAACGTTTCATTGAAAAACGATAAAGATGCTTACGAATCGAACAATTCGGATAAAATCAATCTATTATTTCAATTGGCGTTAATATAAAAGGGGGCCTATTTTTATTGAATAAATGCAGCCATCCAAAAGAGGATTGTAGATTATTTACTTTTAAACATTTCTTTGATTTTCAGAATTGAGAAATCTGATTTCTCTGCCACAATGTTGTTTTTTAATCGACCTAATCCGGTGATTTCCATTTCAACTACGTCGCCTTCTTTAAGCCATTGGGTAGTGTAATTAGGATCGTTAAGCAATCCGGTTCCATTAAGTTCTAAAAAGCAGCCTGTGCCAACGGTACCTGAGCCAATCACATCGCCGGGTAAAATATCGGCGCCGTAAGAACAGCGTTCTACGATTTCCGCAAAGGTCCAATCCATTTCACCCATATTACCATGACTTACGCGAATTCCGTTTACCCAACAGTGCATTTCTAAGCTAAAATTTTGGCCGGTATGGCCTGATTTTGGCTTGGTTACAAACGGGGATAGTTCATCTGGCGTTACCATCCAAGGACCAATAACGGTAGAGAAATCTTTACCTTTTGCGGGTCCTAAATTGAGGAGCATTTCTTCCATTTGTAGGGTTCTGGCACTCATGTCGTTCATGATCGTATATCCTGCTATGTAAGAATCTGCTTGGTCTGCAGGTACGTTCCTACCGCGCTTCCCAATGATAATTGCCGCTTCTAATTCGAAATCTAACTTTTCAAAGTGGTCGGGCATACACGAAATCGCTCCGGGTCCTTGGATTGCATTGTGATTGGTGAAATAGAATATAGGTTGGTGGTCAAATTCTTCAATCATTGGCACTTTGCGGTTGCGACGTGCAGCGGCCACATGTTGGCGGAACGCGTACCCATCGCGGCAACTAGTAGGATTGGGAACGGGAGCCAAGAATTCAACTTCAAGAATAGGACAACGGAATTTTTGATGTTGACCCTCCAAGATTTCATTTTGTATGGTTTGTGTTTTGGGTATTATTTCCTCCCAAATTTGGAGCATTTCAAGCATGGTTGGGGGAATGCTTGCATCGATATCATTCAGGTTGTAAACGGCATCTTCTGCTACGATTCCGGCCTGCACACGGTTGTTGTAGCGAAACGTGGTAAACTTCATATTAACAAAAATACGCATTCAATATGGGATGTGCGATATTTTACTTGTTTGGTTGTGCAAAGCACGTGAACTTTGAGGTAATTTATGAGTGACAAGAAACGCGTATTGATTACGGGAAGCAATGGTTTATTAGGACAGAAGCTGAGTGATTTATATTTGGCTCAGCACGAAGTGATTTGGTTGGCTACGGGTAAAGGGTCCAACAGACACCCGAAAGCCGAAGCCATGAACTATCAACAAATGGATATTGTGAACCATTTGGAGGTTGATGCGGTTCTGAAGGAGTTTAAGCCGGATGTACTTATTCATACGGCGGCCATGACACAAGTCGACGATTGCGAATTTGAAAAAGAAGCCTGCGTGGCTCTCAATATAGATGCCGTCGCTTTTTTAGCACAAAAAAGTGCCGAATACGGTTTTCGTTTGGTGCACCTTAGCACGGATTTTATTTTCGACGGCACCAAAGAAATGTATACCGAAACAGACGAGCCCAATCCACTAAGTTATTATGGTTGGAGTAAGTTGGAAGCGGAAAAAGCCGTTCAAAAATGGGCCACCAATTATGCCATACTGCGCACGGTTTTGGTTTACGGCAAAGTGGCCGATATGAGTCGTAGCAATATCATGTTGTGGGCTTATAACACGTTAAAAGAAGGTAAAAACGCCAAAGTGGTCGACGATCAATACCGCACACCTACTTTGGCAGAAGATCTTGCTATTGGATGTGCTATGGCGGCCGAAGCCGATGAAGTTGGGATTTATAATATTGCAGGGCCTGAATTCTTGAGTATCTTTGACTTAGTCTCTAAGATTGCTCAGATGTATGCTTTTTCTATGGACGCCATTGAGAAAGTGAGTTCGGCTACCTTGAATCAGCCCGCAAAGAGACCGCCCATTACAGGTTTGGACATTTCTAAAGCACAACGCGATTGGAAATACCAACCCCGAACCTTAGAGGCTGGCATACGTATATGTTTAGGATTTTAACACATGATAGATAATTTTAGAAGCGGATTTGTGAGTATCATCGGCATGCCCAATGCCGGAAAAAGTACCTTGTACAACCACCTTTTAGGCGAGGCCTTGGCCATCGTGAATCCCAAAGCCCAAACCACAAGACACCGAATCTTGGGGGTTAAAAATGGCGAAGGGTTTCAAATCGTATATTCCGACACGCCAGGAGTTTTGAATAAAACATCATACAAAATGCACGATAAAATGATGTTTTTCGTCAACGAGTCCATTAAAGACAGCGATGTGTTGATTTTAATGTTGGATATCCATGGAAAGAATTTTTCGGAAGAAATTAAAGTGAAGTTTGAGCGCTCTGCCGCTAAAAAAATTATTGCGTTGAATAAAATTGATTTGAGTAATCAGGAAGAATTAGAGTCGAAATTACAGGAAATTAAAGACACATTTGCCGCCGATATTTACCTACCTATATCTGCAGAACACGGGTTTAATACCCAAGAATTGGAACAATACATCGAATCGTTTTTGCCCGTACATCCTGCATATTATCCCGATGACCAATTGACCGATAAAAGCGAACGCTTTTTTGTAAATGAAATAGTACGCAATCACTTGCTAAAGCTCTACGACGAAGAAGTGCCGTACGCCTCGGAAGTCAATTGCTTGGAATTTAAAGAGTCTGAAAAAATCATCCATATTCATGCCGAAATCTTTGTGGAGCGCGATTCTCAAAAGCCCATTCTTATTGGTAAAGGAGGTACAAAAATTAAGCAGTTGGGTATTGAATCTCGCAAAAATTTGGAAGCTTTTTTTGGCAAGCAGGTGCATTTGGAACTCCATGTAAAAGTGCGTGAAGATTGGCGCAACGACGATCGTTTACTCCGTTCTTTTGGCTATGAAGGTGATTGATGCGTACCGCGACGGTTCTTATTGCAGCAACCTTGTTTTCTTTTTGTTCTCGGGGGAAATCGCCTCAGGGCGTAAACACCTCAGAACAAAATCAAGTATTTCGCGATTCCTCGGTCGTAACGCCGAATGCAGCGACCTTACCGAAACCCGAATCTTGCGCGTTTCCCTTGGTTTTAGATTTACAACGGGGTGCAAACGGGGCTTATAATTGCAATTATCGCAAAACTTCCTATCGCTTTTATGTGCAAAATCCGCAAAAAAAGAACGGGAAAGTATTGGTGCTTTTACCCGGTTGGAATTATCCAGTGATGGACTGGAAGCATAAAACGGGCGTAGTAGATTCTGCCTTAAATTGGGGCTTTCAGGTCTTGTTGTGCGATATGGGCAAGAGCGTATACATGGATTCGGTTTATCCTGAAGGGCGAGATGATTATAAAGGATTTGCTACCCGAACGTGGCTTTGGGATTCGATTTTACAACCGGTATCCAATCAGGTGGGGTTGGGAAATATGGTCTTGATGGGACTTTCTACCGGAGCCAGAGGGGCGGTATTGATGGGCATGGAACATCAAAATGAAGTAGGGGGTGTAGTGGCTTTGAGCGGTGATTATTTTCCTAATTTCGATCCTAAAGATAATTTGATGATTAACAGCATGGGACCTTACTCGAGGTTTAAAACCCGTTGGGAAAATGGAAGCAATGATGTTCGAAATTTAGACGGCATGCCTGCTTTTGTGTATTTGGCACACGGTATGCGAGATCCTTGGGTCAATCCCGAACACACACTTCGTCTGAAAAAGCGCTTTAATGAAGTTCAAACCACCGAAACTTTAGAAGTACGTGTTAGCCTTGGCCTGCACGATTATGCCTTTTGGAACAAGACTGGTTTGGAGGGTCTTGCGCTGTATAAACGCTTCCTGTCGGTGAATTAGAACCCATCAGTCCATGGGTTTCTTAAAGAGCATAACAAATTGCTTCTAATTGGCATACTCCTGACGGTAGTATCTTGCTTATTTAGACACCACCAATCGTTGAGTGTCCCTAATACCGTTACTCTGAACTTCTACAACATACATCCCAGATTGTAACATTTCAATATTGAGGGCTTCAGAACTTAGGCTTTCTTGCAGTCTGAGGCGGCCGCTCAAGTCGTAGATGCGAATGATTGAAGTTGCGTCGGCACCTTTAACAGTTAATTGCGTAGAAGCCGGATTCGGGAATATCACAAGGTTACTGTTGGCCAACTCGATGCGGTTGTTTAGCTCCTCTTTGAATGCAAAAGGCGTTATCTCCATTTTCTTATTGCTATATAAACGGTATTCACCCGGTGCCATCCTAATGGCGAAACTGCTATTCGTAGTGGTGAAACTATCGCCAGAGAACAATTCATACCAGGTTCCGGCCTCCTGAAGGAATACCGTAGTATTGGTTTGGTCTACATTGGTATTGGAAAGCGCGTGTATTTTGTGATCGCCTTTCTGCAACCAAGTTTTCTTAACCACTCCATTTAATTCGGCACCGAACCCGTCATCGGCATTGAGTGTGGTATGAAATACAGGATAGGTGTTTCTTAGGTTCATGAACGTACTGTAAACCCAACGCAAATGTGCCCGATCTTTGTCT
>CAMBBZ010000035.1 GCA_945863965.1 Chitinophaga pinensis
ACCCGCTTGAAGCAAGACGAAACTAGGGTAGCAGATTTATTGCGTTTCTATGGCGAATGGCCTTTGGATATCAATTTAATTGATATGGACTTTTTGTCAGACGCGATGGATTTAGGGGAAGAAATTGACCAAATAGCAGAGGGAAGTCAAGAATTAAGCGTGGATTTGCGAAAGCGTTTAGATGCGATGCGAATGGAGCTGAATGGGAAATTAATGGACTTGAATATGGAGCTAGGTGAGCCTGTATCCCAAGCATTCCAGCCCGATTGGTTGCGAGCACTTTCAGTTTGGTATCAAAAGAGTCGATACCTCACGCGACTTGAAAAAAATATAAAAGGAGAGCAAGAACTTTAATCAAATCAACGTACTTTCGAAAATCCATGAGCCCTAAGCAAATTGTACTCCGAGATCCTGAAATTCGCATAATCATTAGGCGCATTGCCTTACAAATTGCCGAAAATCACACCGATCACATCGAATTACTTTTAATTGGATTGAACCAAAGAGGGTATTATTTAGCCAATTTAATAAAACAAGAATTACAAGATATTTTACCTTCATTATCCTTAGAATTACAATCCATGGATATGTCCAACCCAATAGCAAAGCTTAGCGCTACGGCCGCCCATATTCTTATTGTTGATGATGTATTGAATTCAGGAAAAACAGCATTTCTTGCTGCATCGGCTTGCATGCACAATCAATTGATAAAACTTGAAACGGCTTTCTTGGCGGTTCGGGAGCATCGTAATTTTCCGGTAGCGGCAAATTATGTAGGATTGAGTATCGCAACTACCTTGCAAGAACACGTTTTGTTTGATAATGACGATGAGACCAATTTGAGGGTTTATTTGCAATAAGAATTGATTGTAATACAACATTTTATGGCAATATTGTGTCATACCAAAAACCGAGTTTTAAATTAAATTTGTTTATGCCCAAAAAAATCAGCTCGCTCTTTATTGCCCTCGCTTTTCTCGCTTTGCAGCCTGTAAAAGCTACGCATATAGTTGGAGGGGAGATGACGTATACCTATTTGGGTAACAATCAATACAAGCTTCGCTTAGATTTATATATCGATTGCATCAATGGAAATCCGGAAGCCATTAGCTCAGACAGAAATGCGCTATTTGCCATTTATTACGGAAATACCAAAGAGATGATTTCGGGTTATCCCGTTTCTGTAGCCCGTTCGGGGCCCGTGCGTATTACAAAAACCAATTATAATTGCATTGCGGTTTTGCCAAATGCCTGTGTGGATCATTATTGGTATGAAAGAACCGTTACCCTTGCGCCGAGAACGGGTGGCTATTATGTTTCATTTCAACGATGCTGTCGCAATGGAACGATTACCAATATTGTTGACCCGGGAGGTACTGGGGCAAATTATTGGAACTTTATCCCTAATGCCAATGATGTAGGCAATAATAATTCGGCGGTTTTTAAGGAACTCCCTCCCAATTTTTTGTGTACCAACACCGCCTTGCGTTTCGATCACAGCGCCAAAGATGCCGATGGAGATTCTCTCGTGTATAGTTTAACGACTCCTTATACGGGTGGCGATCGCGATTTTCCCCGTCCTGATGATGGCGTTAACGGAATGATGGACCGTCCCCTTTTCGATTTGATTCAATGGAGAAATGCCTATACAGCAACCGATCCAATCAATGGATTTCCCAAAATGAGCATAGATTCTGAAACGGGCTATTTAACCCTAACACCAACATTAGTGGGTCAGTTTGTAGTGGGTATTTCGGTTAAAGAATACCGAAAGGGGAAATTTCTCAATGAAACCATCCGCGATTACCAGTTCAATGTTCAAGCTTGTGTAATAAACGTAATGGCCTCGTTTTTTGCGCCTAAATTCATTTGTGGATTCGACTATTCCTTTACCAATTACAGTCAAGGGGCGCAGCGATATTTTTGGGACTTTGGGGTCGCCAATAGAACCGATGACACTTCAAATGCCACAAAACCTTTATTTTCTTTTCCAGAACCAGGAGAATATACCGTTAAACTGATTGCCTATAAAAATAACTGTTCCGATACATTCAAATTGACAGTTAACGTGGTAAAACCTGTTGAACCTAATTTGCCCAAAGACACGGTTTTGTGTCCAGGAGCTACCCTAACCCTTAACTCGGATATTACCGGTGATGCCTATTGGTGGAATACGGGCGCTAAAACCAATTCGATCACGGTAAATGCTCCCGGATCCTATATTATTGGGGTTTCCCAGAAAACCTGTATATGGTACGATACCATGCAAATAGATTACGACCGAACTGTGGTAGATGCCTATGGAGATACCCTGTTTTGTAGCAATGAAACCTTCACCAAAAAGATTGGCGCCAAACAAGTAGACAAGGCTACCTACCGTTGGTCTAATAACGTTAATGAACGGGAACAAACAATTAGCACTAAAGGGTGGTTTAGGGTGAAAATGCTCACACAATATGGCTGCGAAAGCACCGACAGTGTGCGGGTTGATCAATATTCCGATGTTAACGTATCAGTGGCCGATACCACGGCCTGTATTGGAAGGCCCATTACGTTTAAGGCCATTTACGACGATCCAACGGCGCAAATTTCCTGGAGTAACGGTAGTGTAGGACCGACCATGACTACGAGTCAATCGGGAGCCTATGTGGTAAAAGCTACCGTTGGGTTGTGTTCTAAAATAGACAACTTCCAATACGATTATTTTCCTAGGGAGTTGGAATTAGGTCCCGATTTGGTCTACTGCGACCGCATAGATACCCTGCTTAGCGCGCCCCAATCTGATTTTAAGAGTGTGGTGTGGAATGATGAAATAACGGGACAAAATTATCGGTTAAGAGAAGCGGGTTTTGTTAAAATTAGTGTCATTACGAAAAATGGGTGTATCGAGCGCGATTCCTTAATGGTGCGCTTGTTTCAAAGTCCTCTCTTAAACTTAGGACCCGATACAACGATGTGTCTGTCGGAAAATCCCATACTCGATGCCGGATTTGGAATGCGTTCGTATAAATGGAATAACGGTCAAACCGGCAGATATGTAAAAGCCTATGATTCGGGTTTTTATGTGGTTGAAATCACCTCCCCAGAAGGCTGTCGCAGCATAGATTCTTTATGGATCAACAAGCGTAAAGATTTATTCTCGTCCGATATTTACATGCCCAATGCATTTACGCCAAACGGCGATGGATTGAATGATTTGTATCCCATGAATCAGTACCAAGTTAAAGGCGCCGAATATCGGTTGTGGCTCTATAACCGCTGGGGTGAAAAACTAGCCGAATTCAGCCACCCCAATGGCAATTGGGATGGACTTATAAACGGAAATTCAGCCCCAGAGGGCGTTTACGTTTATAAGATTACCTGGTTGGGTTGCGACAATCAAAGAAGAACCTTATACGGCGATTTTACCCTATTGAGGTAATATCCAAATCCCAATCCCGATTAAACGACTTTGTTTATGGCATGCCCCCTCGAATATCTTTTGAGTGGGGAAGAACCGTAAAATTTCAAATTCGAATTAAACGCCTTTGTTATTACTTACCCTCCGGATGCCGTTTTTAAGCAAGGTAGAATGGAAATTAATTACCAATCCCAATCGATAATCATTCGTGCGCACCAGTTTCAAGGCACGCTGTAATTCCGCTTCTGGAATGTCTTCAGCAGCCACAACATTAAAAACCACACAATCTGCAATGAGAAAATCGATGGTATTGGTCTTTTCCATTATTTGCCCCTTATAATGGATATCCAACTCAATATCGGCACGAAAGGGTATACCTTCTTGTTCCAATTCCCATTTCATGCACTCTAAATAACAAGATTTATCAAGTCCAGGACCAATATGTTTATGTATTTCAATCGATTTGCCAATTATCAAGTGTGCTAATTCTTCTTCGTTCAAATTTTCTAGAGTCATAAAATAAGTAAGTTACACGATTTTTGTTTGTAAATTAAAGTTTACAATACGTTTCGCAATGTAAAATTACTAACATGTTATGATTAAAAAGCTTTACTTTGGTAGAATGCTTATTTCTTTTGTGAGTTAATTGAACCCAACGTTTTCGAGATTGAAATTGACCTCAATTGTCAAAAACGAAACCCGTAAATTTGTATAAACCTGTAAAAATGTCAAAAACCCTTATAAAAAACGCCCAAATTGTCAATGAAGGCCGAATTCAAATTGCTGATGTATTGATCTCTGGTGAACGCATTGAAAGAATCGAACGTTTTATTGAAGCGCAACCGCAAATGACGATAATCGAGGCCGAGGGACTTTATTTATTGCCAGGTGTGATTGACGATCAGGTGCATTTTAGAGAACCAGGATTGACACATAAGGCTGAGATTTATACCGAAAGTAGAGCGGCATTACTCGGTGGGGTTACCTCGTATATGGAGATGCCTAATGTTGTACCACAAACTACAGACTTAGAAAAGCTCGAAGCGAAATACGAGATTGGAGCCCAAAAATCGGCAGTGAACTACTCCTTCTATTTAGGTGGAACGAATCAGAATCTCGATGTGTTAAAGCAAGTGGATACAGAAACGGTTTGCGGGGTAAAGATTTTCATGGGAAGCAGCACGGGTAATATGCTCGTAGACAATGCCCCGGTTTTAGAAGCCATGTTTCGAGATGTTCCTACATTAATTGCAACCCATTGTGAATGTGAAACCCGGGTTAAAGAGCGATTAGAGGCGGCAAAAAACAAATGGCCAAACGGAATCCCCGCCGAACAACATCCTATAATGAGAGACGCAACCGCCTGTTACTTGAGTTCTTCATTGGCCGTTGAACTTGCCCGTAAGTACCATTCTCGTTTGCATATTTTACATATTACATCAGAAATTGAAACCCATCTTTTTCGCAACGATATACCCCTTTCACAAAAGCGCATCACGGCCGAAGTTTGTGTGCACCACCTGCATTTTTCCGATGCCGATTATACGCGCTATCAAAACCAAATTAAATGCAATCCCGCCATTAAATCACAAAGCGACCAGGACGCGCTTTGGAAGGCCTTACTCGATGATCGATTGGATGTAATTGCCACCGATCATGCACCGCATACCATTGATGAAAAGTTTGCGGACAATTATTTAGACTGCCATGCGGGACTTCCGTTGGTGCAGCATCCGCTGCTACTTATGCTAGAGAAATATAAGGAAGGTAAAATTTCCCTCGAAAAGATGGTTGAAAAAATGTCTCATAACGTTGCTATTGCCTATAAAATGATCGATAGGGGCTTTATTAGAGAAGGCTATTTTGCCGATCTTGTACTCGTTAATCCAAATGCGAATACAGCAGTTACCAAAGAATCTTTGAGCTACAAGTGCCAATGGTCTCCACTTGAAGGCATGCAGTTTGGTCATGCCATTGATAAGGTTTGGGTAAACGGTACGCTCAGTCTAAGCGATGGAAAGATTGGGGAAACAAACGCAAAACGCTTGCGTTTTGAGCGCGACCGTTAAATTAGGCGCGCGCGTTCTACGTAAAAATGATTGAGCACTAGCTTTAAATCTTGAGCCACATCACAATCGTAGTATCGAAGTCCCATTCCGTTGCAACGGTCTTTCAACGCGCTTATGCGCAATTGTTCAGACGCAAAGTAAGCATCTGCGTATTCGTTAGGGTGCAATTTTATATGAGAACCTGTCTCTAAGTCTACAAATTTAATAGGCTGTTCGCCCATTTTAAGCGTTCGTTCTTGGGGATGATCGGTAATGTGTAAGAGTAAAACTTCACACTTTAAGTAGTGTAAATAGGAGAGGGTTTCCCAAAATTCATCTTCTCTATTTTGGCTTGGATCAAATAGGAAGTCGCTTAACAGTAAAACCATATTTCTCCGTGTGACGCCTTTCAATAAGTCGGTGTACGCAAAAGGCGTTTCGCTGTTAGGCGTGGCTTGGCCTTCCCAAAAAGGACTGAATGCTTGTATGCAATGGTGCAAGTGTGTGCGGGTAGATTTTAAGTCCGATTCCCATACCAACGCGGTTTCATTATAAAGACTAAATCGGAACGCATCGCGTTGCCGGTGCAGTAAATGTCCCATACTGCTCGCCGCCAACAGGGCATACTTTAGTTTCAGTTCTTGTTTTTCTGGGAAGCGCATACTATCGGATATGTCTATCCAGAAATGACAGCGCAGATTGGTTTCTTCGATGTATTGTTTAATATACCGCTTTTCGGTTTTCGCTAATAATTTCCAATCTAGATTCCGGATACTTTCACCCGGATTATAAGGTCGATGTTCGGCAAATTCAACGGAAAACCCATGCAACGGACTGTGGTGGTTACCCGTAATAAAACCTTCCATGGCTTTTTGAGCCAAAAAGGGAAGATTGTGATACGCGTAAACGTCTTGTAGTTTCATGGGCGCTGTGTACAAAAAAGGCCGCGTAGAAGCGGCCTTGATTAGAAATTCAATGGATTAAAGTTGCGCCTCAATTTTTTGCATAATCATTGGCTTGGCAACGGCACCAACAATTTTGTCAACCACTTGACCGCCTTTGAATACCAATAAAGTAGGGATACTGCGAACGCTGTACGTCATAGCGATATCTGGATTTTCGTCTACGTTGAGCTTACCAATAACCGCTTTACCCAAGTATTCGGTGTGTAATTCTTCAACGATAGGACCAATCATGCGACAAGGGCCGCACCATTCTGCCCAAAAATCAACCAAAACGGGTTTATCAGAATCCAAAACATCGTTTTGGAAATTGCTGCTTGTAAATTCTATTGCCATATTACAAAGTTACAACATTTATTGGTGACCTTTATCGCAAAAGGCAATATTGAAGTGGATAGGTACGGGATTTTGATGCAGTTCTAATTAGTTTTGTAGGATGGCAGACATAGATCCGATTTTACGTGAGTTTTTGGATCAAAAAGTGTTCGAATACCAAAGACCGGAGTTTCTAGAGTTGGATCCTTTGCAGATTCCCCATAGATACGAACAACGAGAAGACCAAGAGATATCAGGATTTTTAACCGCTACTATTTCTTGGGGAAATCGAAAATCAATTCTGAATAACGCCAAGCAACTGATGAACCGAATGGGAGCCTCTCCCTATGATTTTATTATGTCGGCAACCCCCGATCAACGCGCGCCTCTATTTCCCTTTGTGCACCGCACGTTCAATGAAACGGATTTGAATTATTTCTTTGAAGCCCTTCGAAATATCTATGAAAATCACGAAGGGATGTTATCGGTTTTTTTGGAAAAAGCAGAACAAAAATCCCTACAACCGGCTATTAGCCACTTTAAGAAGGTATTTTTTGAACTTCCGCACGAAACGAGATCCGAAAAACACGTGTCTGATCCCGCTAAAGGATCAGCGGCAAAAAGACTCAACATGATGTTGCGTTGGTTTGTGCGTAAGGATGTGCCCGGAGTGGATTTAGGTATTTGGCATGGATTGCTACACCCCCGACAATTATCTTGTCCCTTAGACGTGCACTCGGGTAATGTTGCAAGGAAGTTAGGGTTGCTGCATCGCCTTCAAAACGACGGCAAAGCCCTAGTTGAATTGGATGACGCGCTGCGCGAATTAGACCCTGAAGATCCTGTAAAGTACGATTTCGCCCTTTTCGGCATCGGAGCCAGCAAAACAGATTTATAATGGCAGGTCAAAGAACTCGAATCAATAATGACTTTGCCATTTAATTAAGAGTAGGTAAACAACGATGAATTCATCATTCATCATTCACAATTCAATTAATTGCGTTTCTGAGATCTTCAATAAGATCGTCGATGTGTTCGATGCCCACACTTAAGCGGATCAAACTGTCTTTTAATCCATTTTTCAAACGTTCTTCTCTCGGGATACTTCCGTGGGTCATTGATGCAGGGTGACCGATAAGACTTTCTACTCCGCCCAAACTTTCCGCCAAAGCGAAGAGGGACGTATTTTTAAGCAACTGAATGGCATCATCCATGGAATCTCCTTTGAGGGTGAACGAAATCATACCGCCAAAATCACGCATTTGTTTGGCGGCTATATGATGATTGGGATGCGATTCAAAACCAGGCCAATATACTAAGTCTACCTTGGGATGTTGCTGCAAAAATTCAGCCACAGCGCGGCCGTTCTCGCAATGACGTTGCATGCGAATGTGCAAGGTTTTTATTCCCCTAAGCACCAAAAAACAATCCTGAGGTCCGGGTGTGGCGCCACAGGTATTCTGAATGAAAGCCAAACGTTGATGCAGGTCAGAATCGTTAATACATAAAATACCCATAACTACATCGCTGTGACCGTTTATATACTTGGTGGCTGAGTGCATTACAATATCAGCTCCCCAAAGCACGGGATTCTGTAAATAGGGAGAGGAAAATGTATTATCTACCACAACCAATGCCTTTACTTCGTGGCCAATTGCGGCGACAGCTTCGATATCGATGATGCGTAACAATGGATTGGTAGGGGTTTCAATCCAAATCATTTTGGTGTTTTCGTTGGTTAATGCACGTACATTTTCTGCTTCGCTCATATCCACAAAGTGAAATTTGATTCCCATTTTAGCGAAAATTGTTGTAAATATCCGATAGCTGCCCCCGTACAAATCGTTTGTAGCAATGACTTCATCGCCAGGAGACAATAATTTAATGCACGCATCAATAGCACCCATGCCGGTACTAAAACACAAGCCATATTTCATTAGTTCTAAAGCGGCAATATTTTTTTGCAATACGTCACGCGTTGGATTTTGGGTGCGTCCGTATTCATATCCTTGATGTACGCCGGGAGCACTTTGAACATAGGTGCTCGTTTGGAAAATAGGCGTCATAATGGCCCCAGTGCTGGGATCTGGTTCAATACCTGCATGCAGGACATTGGTTTCAATATGTTTGGATAGTTTCATGGGTATAATAATTGTAATAGTACGTTAGGAAAATGGGTGTGTTCTAATTCATGAATTCTTTTGGACAATTCCTCGGCATTTTGAGAGGGAGCTACCGGTATTTGAGCCTGAAAAATGAGGGCGCCTTCATCGTATTGCGCATTAACATAATGGATGCTGATTCCCGTATTCAATTCGTTCTGTTCCAAAACAGCTTCATGAACCCGTTGTCCATACATGCCTTTTCCTCCGAATTTTGGCAATAGGGCTGGGTGTAAATTGATTATTTTATCGGGAAATTCATCAACCAAAAAGGGGGGGATTTTCCATAAAAATCCAGCGAGAACGATCAAATCTGGAGCATCTTGTCGCAATTGCAACTGCCATTCAAAATCTCCGGCCTCGTTCCATTCCGATTTTGGAATCAAGCATATCGGAACGTTAAGTCTTTCGGCTCTTGCTATTATACCGGCAATTGGATTATTACAGTAAATCCGGGTTACGTGTAAAGATTGAGGCGATAGGGTAGCAATGATGTTTTCGGCATTGCTGCCGGAACCCGACGCAAATATTACGATAGACTTCATGCGTCAGAATCGTTAATTGTGATTTTTTGTGTGCTTATAACTACTTATCACCAAACGTTGTCCAACTCGGATGCGGCTGTTCCTCAATCCATTGGTGCGCATTAAAGAGCCAACAGAAACCCCGTATTTAGCAGAAATTTGTCCTAAGTTTTCCCCTTTGCGAACAATATGCGTGGTATGGCTATTCGACTTACGTTTGCTCTCCCTAGTTGGCTTAACATACCTATACGAAGGGGTCATAAATCTGGAAGAAAATCTATCGTTGTTGCTCAGGGCCGCATATAACTGCAACGAATCGTTTTCAGCCATAAAACTCATGCTGTATTGGTAGGGAAGCATAATAGTATGATTGGTAGCGTTACCGGTATTGGGTTTTAAAAACTCACAATTTAAAGACATCAAATCGGATTTATTATCGCCGGCAAGATATTGGCACATTTTGGTCAAATGCAAACTGCTATCGACACGTGTCGGAACCAAGAATTGGGTTTTAGTATTGTATTCCGGCCGATTGGCGTGGGCCGTGAAATTAAGAACATAGGCTACCGCAATAAATTTGGGGACATAATACCGGGTCTCTTTGGGTAAAAATGGAAGAACTTCCCAAAATGTCTTTTTGCCGCCGCCAGCGCGCCGGATCGCTCTTTGTACATTTCCAGCGCCGCAATTGTAAGAAGCGATGCTCAATAACCAATCGTCGAATATGGCTTGAGAATTGCTGAAATATTCACAGGCCTTTGCCGTAGAGGCTAAAATACTTTTACGTTCATCCAAGGAGTAATTAATCGTCATTCCCATATGTTTGCCTGTATTGGGCATAAATTGCCATAGTCCGGTCGCTCCAGCCCATGAAACGGCATTGGGATTTAAAGAAGACTCTATAACGGATACATATTTTAATTCGGTGGGAAGCCCTTTTTTGTCTAAAATTTCCTCAAATATAGGAAAGTATAGGCTCATACGCTCGTGCAATCTATCGTAGAAATTAGGGTGAATGCGCGAGAAATAACGTATCTGTTCTTCAACCAAATAGTGATATTCGAACGGAATCGAACTGCCCAAATGCTTCATTGCCCCATCAAAAATTTGTTTATTAACGGTTTGATTGGCAATCCATTCAGGCGCAATGTGCGAGGGGATACCGGCATATAAGACTTGGGTTAAGCTATCAATGCGGGCGATATTGTTTTTAGGTTTTTGTGCAGAGGTGAGAATCGGAGCTTGCGCCTGAATGACACTCGTGAACCCAAACGTCAATGTCAATAGGCAGGTAGTTAAGCGGAATACGGTTGAAAAGTATTGTTTCATTTTAACATCCGCAATTTACGACATCCAACCCATTTTTCATTACTTTAGTCCGTAAAACCATCGAAGTAATTATCGTATATTTGTGGAAAAGGACCTGATATGCGCTTTGATTTGAGGGTCTTTTAAGGTTAAAGTAGACACTTATACCCCATGACTCAACCCGTATTTTCCCCGTCAATATCTTTGCAATCGGTTACTGAGACCCAGGTGCAAATGCTCAAAAAAGTACAACCCTCGCATACCCTGCGCATGGGAATTCCCAAGGAAATTACCTTTCAAGAAAATAGAGTCCCCCTTACACCAGCCGCAGTTGGATATCTAGTGGGATTAGGGCATGAAATCATAATTCAATCGGGCTGCGGTTTAAATTCGAATTTTAGCGATCATGCCTACAGCGAAAATGGGGCCATAGTCAGTCACGATGTTCGCGAGGTGTACCTTTCGGATGTGGTTCTCAAAATAGACCCACCCACTCTTGAAGAATTACGCTTTATGAAACCCGGTCAATTATTGATATCTGCGCTTCAGATTAATCAACTCGATGGGGCAATGCTCAAACAATTGCTAGATAAAAAAATTCATGCGATGGCCTATGAATTCATTGAAGACGAATCGGGAGCTTTGCCCCTAATTCGCGCCATGAGTGAAATTGCCGGTACCGCATCTATTTTGATAGCTGCTGAATATTTAAATAATACGCATTCCGGAAAAGGAGAATTATTGGGCGGTTTTGCAGGAGTTCCACCTACTCAAGTAGTGATATTAGGAGCGGGCGCCGTTGGTGAATTTGCCACTAAAGCCGCTACGGGATTAGGAGCAAATGTTAAAATATTTGATAACGATGTGTACCGCTTGCGTCGAATTCAAAAAACGTTCGGTCACCATTTATATACCTCTACGTTACAACCCCAAGCCCTTAAATCAGCCATCCAACGAGCCGATGTAGTTATCGGCGCTTACTCTGGTAAAAATCATCGCAGTCCGGTAGTCGTAACCCAAGAAATGATTGCCTCTATGAAGGCCAATTCTGT
The DNA here is from genome assembly GCA_945863965.1 of Chitinophaga pinensis. Lineage (GTDB taxonomy): Bacteria > Bacteroidota > Bacteroidia > NS11-12g > UBA955 > VMCP01. Next base: position 11,772 of record CAMBBZ010000035.1, read on the forward strand.
GGTAATCGATGTGGCTATAGATCGCGGGGGAAATTTTGAAACCTCGCAGTTAACCTCACACGAAAATCCCGTATTCAAGAAACACGACGTTATTCATTACTGCGTTCCCAATATCCCAAGCCGGGTGAGTAGAACGGCTAGCTATGCCTTGAGTAATTTATTCACTCCCATGTTGGAAGCTATTGTAACACAAGGTGGATTTGCAGAAGCTCTTAAAATCAATAAGGGCCTCCGCCGCGGTACCTATATGTACAAAGGGAGTCTTACCAATAAGGAACTGGCACAGAAATTTGGACTTCCTTACAAAGATTTAGACCTTATGGTAGGTCTGTTTAGTTAATAAGGATTCTATTAAAGCCAATAAGCTTATGCCTTTGGTTTATGGCAACTGTATTACGAACACCGTTCAGGATTCTTCAGTCTGATTTTAAATACAAACTTCGATCAAGTACCGAGAAATGGTATTAAACAGAGTCTTCAGGTTCTAATTCGAATAAACGAAACGAGACGTCGAAAGGTGCAAAGTGTGCCCGGATGCGTTCTCCGTGCGTATCGCTTATGAAGATCTGTCCGTAAGCATCGGAACAAACCAATTCCATTAAGCGTTGCGACCTAGACGCATCGATTTTTTCAAAAATATCATCCAAAAGCAGTAAGGGTAAATCTCCGGATTTGCGATGTAAATACTGATATTGAGCCAGCTTTAAAGCCACAACAAAGGTTTTGATCTGACCCTGAGAACCAAATTTCTTTAAAGGCATATTCTTAATCTCAAATACCAAATCGTCTTTGTGAATACCCTGAGAGGTCCGCTGAGCTTGAACATCCTTATAGGAATTGGCTTGTAAAACGGCACTAAAGGTTTCCGATGTAAGGGGAGATTCGTAACTTAACGATACTGAGATTTCCGTTTGGGCTAATGCCAAATGAATTTCTTGGAAAATTGGCAAAAATTCATCAATGAATTTTTTGCGTATTTCGTAAATACGGGTACCAATTGGCACCAAGCTGCGGTCATAACTTTCGAGTAACAGCGTATCCAACAATCGACCTTCTAAACTTTTTAAAAAAGCATTGCGCTGGTCTAATATTTTACGATACGCAATCAAATCGTGTAAGTAATCCTTATTCAGTTGACTGATGCTGTAATCTATAAACTTGCGCCGTTCCTCAGAACCTTCAAATACGAGAGAAATATCATAAGGGGTAATAAACACGGCTTGTAGAAAGCCGATGTGATCTACCAAACGGGCATAAGCCTTTCCGTTGCGCTTGAATGTTTTTTTTCGGGTCTCTCCAAATCCAGCCAGAATCTCATATTCTTGGTCTTTTTCCAATTTGGCATATACCGAGGCTTCGTTAGTCCCAAATAACAGTAATTGTTGATCGCTATGATTGAAATAACTTTTTGTGGCACTTAAGTAGTAAAGGGCATCGAGGATATTGGTTTTTCCAACGCCATTTAAACCAGCAAATGCATTTATTTTATCGCCAAAAGACCATGAAGCATTTCGGTGGTTTTTAAATTGGTAAAGTTTGAGTTCTTTTACGCGCACAGTTCACGAAATTACCATAAAGTCGGATCTTACGGACCTGCTGTGTGTAATTTGCGTTAAATTGAGGATAACGTGAAAAGTTTCCCCCGAGAAGACTAATTTTGTTTCATGAAAATTCGCTTGATTTATCTAGTAACAATAACTTTTTTAACGGCTTGGATGTTGGAATCGTGTTCCTCAACGGATACCGACAACCGATACGTCCCATATCAATTCAAACAATCCGAATTGGACAGTTTGGTAGGCTTAAAATTGGCTATTGCCGATGAAGCGAAGCGACCCGATGGTAGCGTGCAAGAACGCCGTTATTACCTAGGTGATTCAGTAAAGTATGTGTTAACGTTTAGTAAAAGTAAAGACTTGCTAAATGTGTCAAAATACGAGGGCGCGCATGAGGTTTGGACGGAGAATTATTTCCCTAACGGACAGCGTTTTTCGCGGTTTACGATGTATACCGACCCGAAAACGGGTGAATCTTATTACGAAGGACCTTACCAATCCTATTATCAAACAGGTTGGTTGAAAGAAGAAGGGTATTATAAAAAAGACAAGCCGTTTTGGATGCTGCCATACACCGAAAAAGGCCTTTCGGGTGATACCATTTTTTACGAGTATCAAGAGACGGGTAATTCGGAAAGTGAACCCATTAATATTCCATAGAAATTACTTTTTCATAACTTCTGCACAACGGGTTTTCTCAAGGTTCGAATGACGTAATTTTGGTCTATTCGTATGCCATCATTTTCACATTTACACGTACATACCCAGTATTCATTGCTCGATGGAGCGGCCGATATTAAAAAGTTGATAGCCAAAGCCAAAGCCGACAATATGCCGGCAGTAGCTATAACCGACCATGGCAATATGTTCGGAGCTTTTGACTTTTACGTGGAAAGCACCAAACAGGGTATAAAGCCCATTATTGGATGTGAGTTTTATATGGTCCATGATCGCTTCGAAAAGTCGTTTGGGCAAGGTAAAAAAGACAAACGCTACCACCAACTGCTTTTGGCTAAAAATGAAGCGGGGTACAAAAACCTGAGTAAACTCTGCTCCTTGGGTTACTTAGAAGGCCTCTACAGCAAATATCCCCGAATCGACAAGTCATTGCTGAAGCAGCACTCTGAAGGGCTTATTGCTACTTCGTGTTGTATAGGTGCCGAAATTCCTCAAGCCATTTTATTCAAGGGGGAAGACGAAGCCGAACGGTTGTTCGTGGAGTGGCATGAATTGTTTGGAGACGATTTTTATGTTGAATTGCAGCGACATGGATTGAAAAACATCGACAATACCGGCTTAAGTCAAGAGGATATTAATCAAGTGCTTATTCGCTTTGCACGTAAATACAATGTGTCTATTATTGCCACCAACGACACCCACTACATCGACCAGCAAGATGCCAACGCACACGATATTTTACTGTGCATCAATACCTCCGAATTTCAGGCCACACCCAAAGCCACTAACGAAGAAAGTGGCAAAGGATATCGATTTGGATTTCCCAATGAAGAATTTTTCTTCAAAACGCAAGAGGAAATGTTGGACTTGTTCAAAGACATTCCCGAAGCCATTGAAAATACCAATTTGCTGATTGACACCATTAATACCCCTAATCTAAATCGCGATATTGTATTGCCCAATTATGACATTCCAGAAGGTTTCTTAAACATGAAAGCCTACTTGCGTCATTTGGCTTTTGAGGGAACTAAAAAACGTTACGGAGGTGTTATTCCTACCTCGGTTCTGGAGCGTTTGGAATTCGAATTGAATACCATTTGTGAGTCGGGCTACGAAGGATACTTTTTAATTGTACAAGATTTTACCACCGCGGCCCGTGAAATGGGCGTTTGGGTAGGACCTGGCCGAGGATCGGCCGCAGGTAGTTTGGTGGCTTACGCGTTGGGAATCACCAATGTGGATCCCGTCAAGTACGACTTGCTTTTTGAACGTTTTTTGAATCCCGAACGTGTAAGTATGCCCGACGTGGATATTGACTTTGACGATCAAGGGCGCGACAGAGTTATTGAATATGTGGCCAAAAAATATGGCGAACGCCGAATAGCTCAAATTATCACGTACGGAACCATGGCTGCCAAAAGCGCCATTCGTGATGTAGGTCGTGTGTTGCAATACCCCTTACCTCAAACCGATAGATTGGCAAAATTGATTCCCAACAATATGAAATTGAAACAAATATTTCATGTTAACGTAGAAACCCTTGCCAAAGACGATAGTATTAACTTAAAGCCCGAAGAAATCGATAACGTGCGCGAATTGCAGCGCATTTATAAGGGAAGTGAAGAGGCGACTAAGGTATTGCACGATGCCGAAAAATTAGAGGGCAGCGTTAGAAATACAGGCGTACACGCGTGTGGAATTATCATTGCCTCGCAAGATATCGACGATTTGGTGCCCGTAGCTCGCAGTAAGGATTCTCCTTGGATGCAAGTGCAGTACGACGTAACGCAAATCGAAGAAGCGGGTTTGTTGAAAATGGATTTTTTAGGCTTGAGTACCCTCAGTATTTTAAAAGATGCCATTAAACTCGTTTTGGAAACGACAGGCGATGTAATTGATGTTGAACAAATTCCGCTCGATGATACCTTAACCTACGAATTGTTTCAACGGGGTGAAACCAATGGAATTTTCCAGTTTGAAAGCGCCGGTATGCAAAAGTATATGCGCGATTTAAAACCCACGCAATTTGGAGATTTAATAGCTATGAACGCCCTTTATCGGCCCGGTCCGATGAAATATATACCCGAATTCGTAGACCGCAAGCACGGCCGTAAGCCGGTTCAATACGATTTGCCAGAAATGGAAGATTATCTCCGCGAGACCTACGGAATTACCGTTTATCAAGAACAGGTAATGCTATTAAGTCAGAAAATTGCAGGATTTTCAAAGGGTAAGGCGGATGTTCTGAGAAAAGCGATGGGTAAAAAGAAAAAAGACATCATCGACAAGCTCAAATCCGAATTTATGGAAGGGGCCTTAGCCAAAGGATATCCCGAAAAAGTGTTGCATAAAATTTACAGCGATTGGGAAGAATTTGCGCAGTATGCCTTTAATAAGTCGCATTCCACATGCTATGCGGTTATTGCCTTTCAAACGGCCTATTTGAAAGCCCATTACCCAGCGCAGTTCATGGCCGCCGTACTCAAAAGTAATATGGGCGATATCAAGAAAATCACCTTTTACATGGAAGAATGCCAACGGATGGGAATGAAAGTATTAGGACCTGATTTAAATGAAAGTCGCTCGGCATTTACCGTTACTAAAGGCGGTCAGATTCGTTTTGGGATGAATGCCGTAAAAGGAGTAGGAGAGAACGCCGTAGATGAAATCTTGATCGACAGAGATAAAAACGGCCCCTATACCAGCATCTTTGAACTCACCGCACGGGTAAACTTGCGCGCCGTAAACAAAAGAAACTTAGAAAATATGGCCAAAGCCGGGGTCTTCGATTTCGATGCGCGTTACCATAGGGCCCAATACATTGCCACCGATAATCAAGGTAAAAACGGCATTGAGCTCGCCGTTCGTTATGGTCAAAAAGTACAAGCAGATAAATTGAGCGGTCAAATGGGTCTTTTTGGGGGAAATGAATCTAACAATACCGAGCAAGAGCCCAAATTACCCCCGGTAGAACGGATGACCCTGTTGGAAGAACTAAAAATAGAAGAAGAATTGGTCGGCGTATTTTTAAGTCGACATCCTTTAGACGGACATAAATTTCT
>CAMBBZ010000036.1 GCA_945863965.1 Chitinophaga pinensis
ACCACGGCAAAGCGTTGGTGATCGGCCTCATTATCTTTGGATGCTGTTTTGGTGCGACCAATTAAAGACGTCCAACCTTCGTACTCAAATTGATAGTAATAGGTAGTATTAGATTTCAATCCGGTAACATCTACTTTCACGGTATAGTCGCGTTTTGCGGATGTTTCAAAGCTGCCAGATTTTACTACATTTTTGAAGGCCGTATCGGTGGCCACCGTCCATTTTACCACAAGAGGTTTGGCATTTTCAGGGGTAATGCGCGTCCAGATAATTACAGCATCGGAGAGGGGATCACCGGAAGCAACACCCGAATAAAAGGGACGGTACAGGGCGTTAGATTGTGCTTTTACGCTTAGGATGGCGAATAGAGCGATCCATAATAAGCTGATTTTTTTCATATACAAAGCAAACACCGGAAAGGGCAAGCGACTGTTACGGTAAAAAAAACGTTGGATTACTAAATAAATGTTGGGGGTTGGTGGAACGAAAAAAGCCCCGCGATTGCGGGGCTTAGATTATTGGAGCAAACTATGAATTCGTTATTCCTAAAATAAACAAAGGAATCAGTTATTCAACCCTAAATTATGTTTGGTTATAAGTTTTAATCCATATTTAACACAGCAATAATAGCACCCTCGTAATTCCACGCTTCATTTGAAAGATGCAACCTAAACTCGCTGTGTTTGACATGGCTGGAACGACGATTAATGATAAGGGACTTGTTCAACAAGCCGCTATAAACTCAATGTTAAATATTCTTTCCGTATCTATAACAAAAAGAGATGCTGATTTGGTTATGGGTATTCCAAAAAATATTGCATTTGAAACCCTTTGTAATAAAGCAGAAATTTCAGCTGACGGACATACCATCAACCAATTGGTAGAACACTTCAACGAGGAATTAAACTCGCTCTACAGCAGTTCTGAAAATATATCATTAATGCCTTTTGCCGCGGAACTATTTCAAGCCATGCGCAATTCCAGTACTTTAGTTTACTTAAATACTGGATTCGAAAGATCAGTAGCAACAACCATTGTTAAAACACTGAATCTAGAAACATTGATTGACGGATATATTGGCTCTGACGAAGTTGAGAAAGGGAGACCCAACCCAGATATGATTTTCAAAGCAATGAAGAAAACCAATATTACAAATGCCAATGACGTCATGAAAGTTGGTGACACTGTGAGCGATCTTTATGAAGGATATTCCGCGGGCTGTAGGTATAACATAGCAGTTTTATCGGGAGCTCAAAATTTTGATGAATTATCATCGTGTCCGCATACACATATCTTTGAAAGTTTAGAACCTATCATTGATTTCTTTAAAAATTAGATGATTGACAAATACTGACAATCAGTGAAATCAACGTCTAAATCTAAAATTATCACAGCCGTTATTCTTGGCTTGGTTTCTTTTGTTACTTACTCTTGCATGTATGCAATCAGAAAACCATTTTCTGGATTTATTTACACAGAATCACTGTGGGGATGGAACATTAAAAATTGGATGGTCATTGCCCAATTAATTGGTTACACCCTGAGTAAATTTTATGGCATCAGATGGGTTGGACAACTTAAACACCAAAATAGAAGACGTCAGCTCATTTTTCTTTTGATTTTAGCCTCCGTTCCCCTTTGGGTGATGCCATTATTGCCTATTTTTTCATGGCCCATATTGATGCTCTTAAATGGTTTCCCTTTAGGCATAGTTTGGGGAATAGTTTTTAGTTACATCGAAGGTAGAGACTTAACTGAATTCATAGGTGCCATACTGGCTTGCACATTCGTTTTTTCATCAGGTTTCGTGAAATACTTGACCCTATTAATACAACAGGAACTAAGTGTTTCCAATACAATCGCAACAGCTCTAACATCTGCTTTGGCATGCTTTTTAGCCATAATTTTCTCCTTCTTTTTAAATAAAACTCCGCCACCGAATGTATCGGAAATCAACCAAAACACCAAAAGAAAAGAACTTAGTAAAATCCAACAGAAACTATTCTTCAAAGAGAATTTAATTTTCCTTATTCCTACAATACTTATATATTCAATTCTCACATTCTCGAGAGATTTTAGAGATAATTTCACGGCTGAACTATTAGCAGCTAATAACGATTATAGCGGACTAAATATTGCAAAATATGAAACTTTAATCACTCTTGTTTTACTGAGTTGCATTCCCTTTTTATCACTGATTAGAAACCATCTTAAAGCCATCCAAATCACCTTCATAGTTTCAGCATTTGGAAGCATCTTGAATTTAGTTGCCCTTCAATTATTTGAATTTGAAATCATCACTAGTACCGCCTTTTTTCTCGTGACAGGTTTCGGCTTATATGGAGGATATATTCTAATTAACATTAGCATCATGAACAGAATTGTTGGCTACAGGAAATCACCTGGAAACTGTGGTTTTCTCATGTACTCTGCAGATGCTTCCGGTTATTTAACCTCTATTATGGTGATGTCTATTGCCCTTTTTCAAAACAAGATCAATATTGACTGGTTTGGCACTTTTAAAATTTTCATAGGCATCGGCAGTATTCTAATTACCATAATTTCATTTTTCCCCTTGTACTATTCCCTTAAATTAAAAAATATCAATGAATAAATCTGTAAACATCGTAGGTGCAGGCATCATCGGATTAGCCTTCGCAAGAGCATTTTCACTAAAAGGGTATCAGGTGAATGTATTTGAAAGAAGCGAAAGGGTTGTAGGCTCTTCTATCCGAAACTTCGGAATGGTCTGGCCTATTGGCCAACATAAAAATGCCATGCTAAACCGTGCAAATCGAACCGCTGAAATCTGGCAAGAAATATGCGAAGAAGCCCATATTTGGTATAAAAAAACAGGCTCTTTACAACTCCTAAGCAGTCCCATTGAAATTAGTATGGGGCAAGAATTCTATGACGCTGAAAAAGATGCCCGTCCTGAATTAGAATTCTACACGCTTTCTCAGGTTCAATCTTTGGTACCCTTTGTAAATAAACAACACGTCAGAGGTGCATTGTTTAGCCCTACTGAATTGATTGTAGAATCTAGAGAGGCCTTGAGATTATTACCTGAATTCTTGAAAGCCAAATACCAAGTAAATTTCCATTTCAATACTGCTATCATTGACTGCTACAATAACATACTAACTACAAGCGCCGGCCAAAAACATCAAGCCGACCTAACCATTATTGCCAGCGGTTATGAAACCCAATTGCTATTCCCTACCGTATTTGAATTGGCTCCAGTTACCATTTCAAGCCTCAATATGCTGAGAAGCTACCCCATAAGCGACCAAATACCAGCACTTTGCGCAGGATTGAGTTTCTTGCATTATCCTTCGTATGAAGTATGTAAATCATGGCAAGAATATCATTCATATTGTGAAAATGAGTTTCCCTTACAAGTCCAAAACGGGGTGCATCTCTTGATTTCACAAAATGCACACGGACAATTAACTATAGGAGATTCTCACCATTACGGAAAACACCATGATCCTTTTCAATCCAATGATATTGACCAAGTCATTTTAGATTACATGAATCGTATAATTACTCCAATAAATTTCAATGTTGCAGAAAGATGGACTGGTCAATATTTAAAGTTAACCAATGGGAAAAGCGAGTGGTTTGAAGAAATTCAACCAAACACCTATATTGCAAATGGCACTGGAGGTGCGGGTATGACATTAGGATGGGGAATGGCCGAGGAGTGTGTTGAAAAAATCATCCATTGAGGCATTCTTCAAGATCTTTCCAAACATTATTAGATATTTCAGAACCTAAATCTAAGCGCTTACCTTCATCGTCCCAACGTCTGAGTTGTAAACATTCTTCGAAATAAGGTCGTTCACTATATTTTTCACTCTCAGCAACGCTCAAATAACCACCTTGAAGATTGAAACTATTTAAACTAGCAAGTGACAACTTATCAGAATAGCCTGCCTCATTGCTCACTAAATACCTTTTAGCCCAGACGTGGGAATTTACCAATGTTGCTACTTTCTCTGGAAATCCCCATTCAAGTAATATCGTTGAGGCTAATTCCTCGTGCTTAAAGTCTTTTTCAAACTCACTCGAGGGTTCATAGGTTAAATGACCAAGGTCGTGAAGAAAAGCAGCCACTCGAAGTTCCAAACTCGCGTTTGACTCAACAGCTAATGTCCAACATTGTATGGCGTGTTCTAATTGGGTTATGTTCTCACCATAATTCATATTCCCTTTTTCTTGAAATATTAATTTAATGGCATCAATAATTTCATTTTTCATTGGTACATTCATTTTAACTAAAAAAAGGAGGAGAAACAAGTTCCCCTCCTTAATCAAACTTAACTACTTTAAAAAACCATTATTTTAAGATCCACATCACAGCGTTGATGTCGTCTTGACCACCAAACTGAGCATCTACAGCCGCTTTCCAACTAGCTTGGTTGTTGGTTCTTTCGCTAGTAGGGTATTGGTAACGCAACGGAATTTTACCGCTATTACCGGTTCCAGGACCATTGGCAGAAAAAGTAGGAAAACCAGTTCTACGATAGTTAAAATACCCCTCCAAGCCGCTGTTCTGGAAGAAAGACAAATACTTCTGAGTAATAATTTGTTGAAGGCCTAAATTCCCAGTACCTGCGTACTTCACATTATTTTGATTGAAGTAAGCAGCTTCATCAAAATTATACGTATTCTTAATATAGTCTGAAGAATTTGTTGGGGATCCACCATTTTTGAAAGCGTAAACATCTACAGGACCGTTATTAATTCCATAAAACTGCATACTTGCTTTGATACCCTTAGTGTACCAATCAGAAGCACTTTCGCTAATCCAACCTCTGTGTGCTGCTTCGGCGATATTGAAACACATTTCTGAGTACCCCACTTGAATACAAGGTTCAGCAACAAAATTGCGGTACCAACGATAACGATTGTAAAGAGAATACTCTCCATTCAAAAAGTCACCACCATTACTCACCTGCATGCGCGTTGACATATCAGCCAAATCCTGATTAGCATCAGCACCAACAAATGAAGCAAAATCTGTGTAACCTGAACCCGCTTTTAATTTAGCTCCTGAAGGCTCAGCTATGATAAAGACTCTAGGATCTTTCAAATAAGTCAATGCATACAAGTTCGTTGAAGACATATTGTAACGCAAGGCATCAAAACCATAGTTATCTGGGCTCACTGGGTATTTATTCAACGTACTATTATATACAAACTGCATATTATCAGAATTTGAATTATACATAGGGTACTTAGCCGGATTAGAAACAATTGCAGCAAATTTACCCTTAACATTCAAATCGGCATCAGACTCCTTGTTGCTTAACGACATCAATACTCTTAAGGTAAATGTGTTATTCAACTTCTGCCAAGCCATCAAATTATTGTTGAAGTAAATATCACCATTGAATGCCATTTTCCCTTGGTTTGATAATTCAGTCATTTCAGCGTTAGCTTCTTCCAACCAAGCCAAAACTTGCTTGAATACCTCTTTCTGAGAATCGTATTTTGGCAAGAAGTTATCCGTTTTCAAAGCTTCAGACATTGGAAGATCACCAGTCAACATAGTCATTTGATAATATAAATAGGCTCTAAAAAACTTTCCCAAAGCAGAATAAGGATTGACATCTGGATTTCCCACACGTTTAGCTTCCTCTTCCATTTTGATCACATTTTTTAAAGTAGTAAATGACCAACTTGCACCACCCCAATTGTACTCATTATTTCCGTAGTAATTGTAGTTGCAAAGGTTGTATTGACATGTTCGAGCATCACCACCCCAGGGGCGCTGATTGATAGAAAAGCATATTCCGTTCAACACCAGGTCAGGTGTTACTTGCGTTGGGCGATTAGGATCTTTATCCAATCCATCCACCGAACAACTGTTCATTGATACAACCAATGTAACTGCTGCTGCTATTGCAAAAATTATTTTTTTCATGATTATTACTTTTATAAATTAGAAGGTTAAATTGATGTTCACACCATATCTTCTCATCGTTGGACTCTGAAGGGCTGAATATCCTGTCATTCCAGGGAATTGGTCTAAATCAAGATCATTCAATCCTTTAGCGAAGTAAATTAAATTTCTTCCCACCAAAGAAATAGATGCTCCTTTGAAAGTCTTACCCATCAAACTTGCAGGTATGTTGTACGTGATGGTCAACTCTCGAAGCTTCATGTAGTCTTTCTTCATGATATTCGACTCAAATTGACCGTAATAACGACTTACATAGTCTTGCAAATAGGTTTGAGTTTCGTTGCTCTTAAACGTCAATTCGTCGTAATTGGTTATTTCACCCGTGATTGGGTCGTATTTGATGCTACCAGAAGCAACTTGAACACCTTCACCCAACCAAGTTTTTTCGCCACGAGTATCAGCTTCACGAGCATTTGCCATTGAATTGCCATTGGCATCGGTCAAATTATCTTGAACGGTCTCAATGTGACGACCTCCGCGGAAAGTTTGACGTTGAATTTGATTTACTACCAATCCGCCAATTCTACCATCGAACTGCAGTCCAACCGTGAAATTTTTGTAAGTAAATTGATTGTAAAAACCAATTACTAAATCAGGCAATGTATAACCTTGGAACTGACCTTTAGGCAACACAATTGGTCTACCACCCGCATCATTTATCAACTTACCTTCTTTATCGCGAGCAAAACCATTTGTATATAAAGCATCAATACGGTCACCAACCTTTAAGAAACGGTTACTTGAGTTATCACTCACAAAGTAGTTCGCTGAAATTTCATTTACATCACCATATACTGCTGTTAGGAATTCTCTATAACGAGACAAATTCAACATACTATTCCAAGCGAAAGCACCCTCTTTTCGAGCCTTGATTACATCTCCTTTGAAACTTACTTCCCAACCTTTACGTTGAGTTTCAATTCCATTTACCACTTGGTTTGTGTAACCTGTTGCTTCAGAAACTGTACGAGAGAAAATACCTGGACCGTCATTGTAAACATAATAGGTTGCGTCAACGCTCAATCTGTTTTTGAACATACGAACTTCAGTTCCAAATTCAAAATCTACACGCTCAAATGGAGCCAAACTTGCGTTAGGCAAAACGTTAGTGTAGTTAGCAGAAGGCTTTCCATTATAGGATAAAGGAGTATTGTAAATACCAGCATTCACATACGCAGGACCGTCGTAGGGCGAAGAGTAATTAGACCCATAACCCAAAGTACTACCCGCTTGTGAAACCAATGGAGTAGTCAAACCACCTTTTACTTGTGCAAAAGAAGCACGGAACTTCCAGAAATTCAAAGTCTTTGACTTTAATTTGGTGAATAATTCGGTTGGTAAGAATGATAAAGAAGCAGATGGATAAACAAATGAATTATTGTCAGAAGGCATTGTAGAAAGTTGGTCCATACGCGCACCCAAGTTTACAAAGATGTACTTATAACCAATGTCTGCTAAAGCATATAAAGAATTTACAGCCATGCTGGAGTTAAAGTTGAATGATCTTACAGGGTTAGCACTGTTGGCAAAGTTGTAAACCTCAGGAACGTTCAAATAATCTGTTGTAGTCCAGCTGCTAGTATAATTAAAATCACGGCGGTTACCTCCTAAAGAAGCATGAATATCTAGTTCGCCACGCTTTTTCGTGTAATTAAATAAGAACTCATTGTTCATCTCAAACATAGCTCTTCTATCTTCACGGTAATCACCTCTGTTCTCTTCTCTACCGTATGGGTGCGCACTAAAAGGCATTTTTTCCGTGCGTAACACATCATAAGTAGTTGCAGATGTCCTTACCATCAAGTTTAAATCTTTGGTGATATCATAGTCAAAACTAGTGTATCCGTAAAGATCATTTTTGTAATGACCGCGTAACCATTTATATGCTACAAACCATGGATTCTGATAACGCTTGTACTCAGAGTGAATAGATTGAACACCCTCTTTACCAGGCTGCCAAATTCCGCGAATGTCATCTGACATAACATCCCAATCAGCTCCCTGCCAAATTACAAGGCTATAAATTAGTGAGTTTGGACCGTACACCACATCATTGATGTTGTCGGTTGCTTGACGGTTGTAGTTAACCGTTGCATTCATTCTGAATCTATCTGAAAAGCGAACCGTATTAGAAATATTAAATGTATTGCTAGATAAACCCGTGTTTGGAACAATACCTCGCTGATTCAAGTTGCTGAAAGAAAAACGAATGTCGACCTTATCAGTAGATGAAGCAATGCTAAAGTTGTTGGTATTCAAAATACCAGGCTGCAAGAAACGCTCTAAATTATTTTTACCGCGTGCAACAAAAGGAGTTGGAATAGGCTTACCAGTAACTGGGTCAATTGGGCTATCGTATTGAGCCAATAATTGTCCGTTTAACTTCGGGCCCCAAACATCGTAGTCACCGTCATTGTTTCCACCGCCTAAACCGTCAACAAATGAATAATTACCATGGTCTCCGGGTCCGTATTCGTCTTGAACCTTAGGAATGGTTAAAAATCCATTTTCAATCATTGTTGACGAGTTGAAATCAACAGAAACACCGCCCTTGGTGCCTTTTTTGGTAGTGATAACAATAGCACCATTTTGACCTCTGTAACCGTAAAGTGCCGCCGCAGCAGGACCCATCAAGACAGTGACTTTATCGATGTCATCAGGTGATAAGTTGTAAGCATCAGAGTTTATAGGAATACCATCCACCACATAAAGAACTGATTGACCTCTTCTAATATCACTTCCACGAAGAACTACTTGTGAATTACCAAGCAGTTCTGCACTTTGCCCAATAGTCAAACCTGCTACTTTACCCACCATGTTATCTAACACGTTGGTCTCTCTTGCTTTGACTAGTGATTCACCTTTGATTTCAGAAACGGCAAAACCGAGTTTCTTTTTGTCTTTCTTAATACCTAGAGCTGTAACTACTACTTCTCCAACATTTGCTGTGTCAGAATCTGTAGTTGTTACTTGAGCATAGGCACTGTTCGATGCAACTGCCATAGCTACACACGAAATCAGTGTTTTTGTTTGTAACAAGTAATTTGGTTTCATTTGGTTGATTTAGTTGCACAAAACAAACATCCCAATGTTACGATAAACAACCTTAAATATTATCTCATAACAAACAACAGAAAATTAATATTGAACCCTGTATTTTGAAATTTTGAAATTCAATTAACTCGATATAAAATTATATATCACATTATATATCAAATATATAGAAATACAAATGTTAATTTAAAATTAAAATTGAATAATCAAATTTATACTTCTCCCAGCCATTAAAATACCACTTCCATGCACCTTAACAATTTCGTTACTTATATTTTGCATGCCAGTAGCAATTCGGACATTGTTAAGTAAAAATTCTAACCCGAAATCTAACTGAATAAAACCGGCTGTGCCGTTTGTACCAATTCTATTATCAGATATATCTCCAGCAGCCAATCTCCTTTGAAAATTTGAGGCCATATATCTCATAAAAACTCTGTTCTGACGGTGTTTTCCATATAGGTAATTCAATTGTATCAACCCGTTTTCAGGTGATATTCTTCGCATGGGCTCAACTCTTGTCAAATTGTCTCCAATGGTGTATATATAACCTGCTTTTATTCGGAAATTAGAACTTATGCTAATTTCAGTATAACACTCAGCCCCTTGAATGATAGCCCTCTCAACGTTCTCCTTTTTATATACTTGATAGCCCTGAATTGAATCCGTTGCTACCTTTACACGTGCGATCACATTGTAGAGATAATTCTGATAAACTGAAAAATTGAACTTAATAAAATCAGAACTCCATTTAAATCCAACCTCGTGGTTGTTTGAATACTCAGGTTTCAAATCAAATTGTGGAATTTCATACCTAAAATCAACAATACCTAAGGTTCCTAAATCGTCAATATTAGGTGCCCTAAAACTTCCAGAGTAATTAGCGAACAACCTCAATTTACTAAGCATATTCAAGGGATTCCTTGAAATTGCTGATGATATACCTATTGTATGAACAAGGGCCCAATTACGATCTCTAATTAAACCAAGTTCTTTTTCAGGAATTTCAGTTTGTGTTGATTGAAAGCGACTACCCAATGTCATATCAACCCAATTAAAATCTCCTTTGGCCATCAAATAAACCCCTTGTTGCAACATCATTGAATTATCCGGGTATAAACCACGCTTGAATTCTTGAGCCCCAGAAGAAACATTGGTTAAAATTCTTGACGAACCTACCTTATCATAGTAGGCCTCATATCCTGAATTAATTAACCAGAATTTTCTAAATCGATGATTCAACTCCGTTAGAAAAAATCGGGTATTAACCTCGTCTTTTTCAGTAGATGTTGTCATCGACAGATTCTTCTTTGCAGATCTTTCTTCCAAAGTATGTATAATCCCCGTCGTGAACTTCAAATTAGTTCTATTACCCAATTCTAGGAACCTGCGAGCATAGGCCAAATTCCGAGCTTGAATATCCATCTGGTTTGTTTCAAAATTCTCTAATGCCACTTTGTGATAAACAGGAACATTAAATTGCTGATTGCTTTGATAAGCGAACTCCCATTCTCCTTTGTTGGCTTTTAAACGCAACCTTAAATCCCCGTTTATTTCATCATAACCTGTGGGAATCTGACGACCCATATTTCCTCCACCAACAACATCACCAAAGTGTCTGAAAGTAATGCCAGCGGTAAATGCAACTTTATTGTTCGCTGCGTCTAGGTATAGTCTTTGGGACCCTTCTAGAGTTGGGGACATCAACCTCGTGATGCCTCCTACCTTCGTTACTTTGAATTTTTCATGATCAGAATTAGAAACCGAACCAGTGAATTCTGGCCTTCGATAATACACAACCAAAGCGCCACCTATTGCATCACTCCCGTATTGAACACTTCCGGTTCCCAAAGCCAGATCCACCTGTGAAATTGCAAAACCATCTAAGGTATTCAAATATTGATTAGGACCATATCTGTAGGTACTGTTGTTCAATCGGATACCATCTACTAGAGTAAGTATTTGATTTCCAGTTACACCTCTGAAATAAGGCGATCCACCTCCATGATTGGTTTTCTGAACTTGTATTCCAGGTATCTCGGCCAATGATTCTGGCAAGGTCCTATGAAAAGTACCTGTTACTGGGTTTTTTAAAGCATAACAAGTATATGACGAATTATGCGCGCCTTCACCCGCTCGGAAAGCAACATGAACCGTATCAATAAGCGAAATCAGATCTTGAACATTTTCAACCGATCGATGGGCCTGGGCCACCAATACCGAAGGCAGAAAAATAAATCCCAAGAAAAACCTAAAGCACATGTTCATAAATTATTCAAAAAATGCAGCTCTGCGCACCGCTGGAACTTCGCTTTGCTCGCCGCGAGTGTATTTCCAAAGAACTTCGTTCATAATAAATTCATCGGCCTCATCTTCTCGGTCTAATTTCAAGAGATTGCTTCTATCCATGAGGTATGATGTTGACTTTGGGTTGGTTTCTGAATTGAGTTCATTTAAATTGATTCTAGCGGGTTCGGATTGAAATCCCCCGGAAATAAGAGTATCAGAAAAACAACGCCACATGGAAACAGCTCCGGCATCGTATTGACTCATCGGCGGCATACCCAAAATCAACTCCATCGTTCTTAACATAGACGAAGTAGTGTAATGAGTGTGATCTATGAACTTGCGTTTCACAAATCCTCCTGCAACATAAGCGGTAGATCGATGGGCATCAACGTGATCAGGTCCATTTTGAGCGTCATCTTCCAAAATAAAAACCGCTGATTCATTCCAAATGGGTGATTTTGACAAATATTCAATGAATAAACCCACGGCTAAGTCATTATCAGCCACGTGCGCAAAAGGTGTAGGCCTTCCCTTTCTAACGCCTTCTGTGTGATCGTTGATGAATCGCAAGGTACTTAACTGAGGAACAGCATTGATGGCCAACAACGAATCAAAATCGCGTTTCCACTGCCAAAATCTCAGACTGTCTTTGATCGATTCATCCCAAGAAGTAAAATACTTACAAAAATGACCTTCCAAAACTGGTATGTTTGCCTTGTAATCATCAGCAAATTCACCATATGTTCTGAATGAAATATTCGCTCTTTTCGCGTGATCCCAGATAAATCCTTTATGAGGGTGTGCAATTTTCCACTGTCCTTCGTAAACATACTCCCCGCCCTTGCCACCATAACTCGTAGGCCAAGTTTTTTCTGTGTAGTCATTTGCAATAGCGCCAGTACTCCAATTGTGACCATCGGCACTTACCTCAGCATCCACATAAAAATTATCCAAAAGCACGAACTCGCGGGCAAGTTTATGTTGGTTTGGAGTGATATCGTCCCCGAAAAGCAACAAACTTGTATCGCCATTTCCTCCTTCAACATCGCTTAAAACTTGATCGTAGGTTCTATTCTCTTTTATAATATAAAACACATACTTGATGGGTGATTTCTGCCCCAATACCGCTGGAATTGGATTTCCTTTAGGAATCAAGGAATCGGCATTTTCACGAGATTTCCGGTAAGGAATGTTTTCCATACAAAGGGTGGTACTGATACGTAAATCGTCGGCCTCATCAATTTCATTTAGGGGTATAATTTGTAAACTGCCCCTAAAGAGTGAACCAATATACTGAACCGGTGAGTCCTTGATACCGCCCTGATAGGTTACCTGATTTCTTTTTGTTATTGGATTTGGACCTTTAGGATTTGCCGAAGATGAAACCCCTTTTCCATTCGCAACAAACAGACCAGCACCAGCTACGGCTACTTGAGTTGGATACCAACCCGCTGGCAAAAAACCTAAAATCTTAGACTCCGACCTCTCCGAAACATCAAATACAGCTAAATTATTGTTGTCTGCATTCGCCACATATAATCTCCCGCTATTCAAGCACAAACCATTGGGTGTTGATCCCGTAGGTGCATCGCGTTCAATGGCGGTATTCAAAATCTCAGAAACTCGACCTTCCTGACCATCGTAAATATGCACACTATTATCGTTACCACAAGCCACAAAAATCCGATCAGTCAAATGATCGTATATTAATTCGTTGGGATTTGACCCAACTTTCACTCTTTTTGATATCTTCAATGTGGAAGGATTCACAAAAACCAAATTTTCAGATCCCCATTCTGTAAGTATCAATTCAGAATTCTTGACAGAAATCGATTTTCTTGAATCTAGAGGCTTCAACAAAATTGCATAACCTGCGGATTTCAATTTTACATTACGTACTATTTTTTTTGATTTCAAATCAATGGCATAGATGGATGAATCTTCCTTGGTCACTGTGTACAAAACCTTTTCATCAGCACTCAATACCATTCCTACAGGAGAAATTCTTGTGGGCCAAGGTTTACCCAAAAACAGCGTATCAATTCTTGAGAGTTTACCATTTAAAAATTCAAACTTTTCAATCCAATTATTATTACCACCGCTCATATACAAGTGATTTCCAGTCTTATTGAAACACATTCCGTAAAAGGTTTTATTTACAGGCATGCTGTCAACAACTTGGTGCGAAAGCGCATCAACAACCATGACAGAATGATCACTTTGTCCGGCATTTTGCACTAAAATCCATTTCTGTGATGGATGAACCAACATCTTGAGCGGTAGATCTCCCACCCTCACCTGGTTTCCAATGGGCGACAAACTCCATCCGTTGGGTAGTTTTACTTTGGAGGGACTTGAATTTGTTTGACCCAAAAGCGATGACAACAATGACATCGCACACATTAGGGAAAGGGCTATTTTTGGATTTCTCATTTTATTTTCGTATATTAATGAATCGTTCATCATCCATAGGTTCGCTCATTTGGATTTCCCTCCACGGTATATTTCGATTGTATTTTTTGATGGCTACATTTGGGTCGAAAATACGGGTATCGCTCTTCTCTAATTGATAGGATGTGAAATCAGGTTTCTCTGTAAAAAAATCCCCTAATAAAGTAGAAGTAAGATCAAACTGATTGACCGGTTTTATACCTAAAATGGTATACATGGTTTTCAAAATGGAACCAAAATTAGCATGGGTATTTGAAACATATCCACGCTTCACATATGGCCCTGCCATCAGTAAAATACTGCGATGTGCATCTATATGATCTACACCACCTTGTGGGTCATCTTCGGTCACAATCACCAACATATTTTTCCAATATGGAGTATTTGATAAAAACTGCAACATCCTGCCCAAGGCCAAATCGTTGTCTGCTACATAAGAATGCAAAAATGGATATCCGTCTTGAGGCCGAGGCCCTGTGGTGTGATCATTGGGTAATTGAATGGTAATCACCTGCGGCATGGTATCTTTTCCTGACAACCATTTCTCAGTAAATTCTTCCTCAAACTGCTCTACCCTGAACTGATCAGGAATGTTCATATTATAACCTGCATATTTTCTCGAAGTAGAAGGATAAATAGCTGCAGGCATGGGGTATGCAACGGGCATAGCGGTTCCATTAGCTGTGTCATACCACTCCTCTTGCACGTCAGTATACTCATTGGCTTCCCCGAAATTATATACCGATACATTATGGCGCTTCAAAGCTTCCCAAAATCCACCTATCTCGTTGTAATCTTCCGGATCTTGTGCACCAGTTGTTCTCGGGAATATTCTTCCAGGTGCCGGAGAAAATATCCTGTAAGAACCTGAATTCGCTGAATTGGTCTCAACATACTCATTGGGAATGGTACCCATCATCCAATGGTGCCCGTGAATTGAAGCGTCGCTGTCACAATAAAAATTATCTGACAATGAAAACGTAGTCGCGATTTTCTTGTGATTGGGTGTTATTCTCACTTTCTCAGCATTAAGTAACGCCTTCAACATCATGGTATCTAAACCGTACTTTTTCAAAAGTAAATTGAATTCTTCCGCTTTGAGGGGATTATCACTCAAGACCGACAATTTTTCTAAAACATCTTTTCGAATAACCTGCTCACAATCCACACCAAATCTTGCCAACGAAGAATCTCCCTTTACTTGAGATAACTGACTAAAAACCTCATCAAAAGTTCTATTTTCTTTGGTTATGTACACTACATGTGCAATGGGTGAATTTCCCTTTTTCAACCATTTCTCTGATTTAAGTTGATTACTATCTATTACATTAGTTTCTTTAAACGTATTTCGGAGGCAAATCTCACTGCCCTTTTCCCATTGTGCTTGACCTGTTAGAGAAATTCTCTGCAACAAGCCCAATTGAATGTCACCCACATACGTTCCCTGTGGCGGAGCTTTGAATCCCAAGCCACCATTGGGCCCTGCTCCATATCCCCTAGCAGATGTAACTAATATTTGATTCTTAACACTTAAATATTTCACTCTTGTAGCACCCCAGCCAGCGGGTAAAAAACCATTTACCTTTCTTGTCTCGAGATTGATGGAAACCACTGCGTTGTATCCCAATAAAGCCACGAATAATTGTTTGTTTTTGCGATCTATATCTAGCCCATAGGGAAAGTACCCTCTAACACCGTCCAAAATAGAACCCGTTTGGATCAATATATGTTCTACTACTTTGCGCTTCTTAAGATCAATCACCGCAATTTTATCGTTTTGCGTTAATGAAACATAAGCGTAATCACCAAGACACACCAAGGAACTTGGGTGCGACCCACCCACAATTTCGCCATCTTCAACCATCTCCCCAATTCTATGACCGGTTTTGATTGTTTCAATCAAACTATTTTTTTTGATATCAATCATTGAAACTGTCATCGACTCCATATTGTCTGCGTTACCCAATCCCGGAATTTTTCTACCATTTACCCAAACTCCCGTATCAGATTCTGAAGTATGAGCGCCAAATGGAGGAAAATGCAAATAGGCACTATCCTTATTGGTTGGTGTCACCCCCGGAACCAGCGAATACTGATATACGCCCACATTCGAAAACAGTACATATTTCCCATCATCTGAAATGCCCAATCCAAAAGGAATTCTGCCCGTGGGGAAGGACTTCAACAACTTTTTACTTTTCAATTGGATTCGATACACCGACTTCCAAGCTCTATCCAGCACCCACAACTCATTTCTTTTTACGTCAAGTGCTATATCGGTAATAAATGCCTCTTTAGGGGCATCGGGATGAAACCTACCTACATCAATGGAGTCAACCACTTTTTTCAATTCGCAATCAAAGAACCAAAGCATTCCTTTATCACCACCACCTATCACCGCCGTTTTGTTGTCTGATAAAAATTGAATTCCAATAAAGGTTGCATTTTTTACCACATCCAAACCTGAACCGTCAAACTCTGGAAAACGCTGAATCTTCAAAGAATCTTTCGATAAATCTACTACACTGATCGCATTATTATGAGCTATAATTGCCCAATGTTCATCTGAAGAAACTGCTAAACCATAGGGCGCTCTTGTTATTCTTTTGTACTCTCCAATTGGCGTAACCCATCTTCCTGATGGGAGTACTGAAATTCCTTTGGGATTTATCTCGCAATATTGATTCTTTCCGGGGACTTCAATAAAACCTTGAGCCTCAACACCCTTAAAGACCATAAAATATGCCAACAAAAAGCCAAGGTTGCGAAAATTCCGAATCAGACTATTTTCCATCATCCAATATTCCAAAATAAATTCAAACTAGTTGTTTCGTGGATTATAATTATTTGTTAAGTTATATTCTTGTAGTTAACATTCCACTAATAGGAAAAAGGTAAAACAACATACAAATTAAAAAATAATCCTATTTTCTCTCAAGATGAGAAAAATTCTATTTGGTTTGGCCTCGCTCCCCTCAAAATAATAGGCAATGATGAAATTTTTGCCTCTAGGATTAAGAATAAACTATTACAAAAACTTGGTAAACAATCGCAATCGCAAACTCAGCAAAAAATAACTGACACGATCATGGCCAATAAAATTAAAAAGCCCCGCGATTGCGGGGCTTTTGTGGTATCGGACGGATTCGAACCGCCGACACAAGGATTTTCAGTCCTTTGCTCTACCGACTGAGCTACGATACCTTTTGATCGTTTCCCCAAATGCGCGTGTCATTATTGGGAGTGCAAAAA
>CAMBBZ010000037.1 GCA_945863965.1 Chitinophaga pinensis
TTAGACTTCATGATCAAAAAATCGGCTTGGCAGCCCGGCGCTAAACTGCCTACTTGAGTATTAATCCGTAACGCAGCGGCCGCATTAACGGTTACGGCGTGAAAGGCTTCCTCCGGAACAAGTTTCATTTGCGTGCAGGCCAAGGATAGTACCATTTGTAAGGAATTAATGGGGCTTGATCCAGGATTAAAATCGGTAGCTAGCACCAAAGGAAGTCCAAAATCAATCATTTCTCGTCCTCGGGTATAGGGCAAACCTAGAAAATACGACACCCCTGGAAGGGCTACGGGAAGCGTTCCACCATAGGGCTTTTGGAAACCATCGGCCAAGGCTTGCCATTCTTCGGGTCCGGTAAACTCCAAGTGGTCTACACTCCAAGCTTCGTGGGCAACGGCAACCTGAACGCCGCCGCTGTAGCCCAACTGATTGCCGTGAATTTTGGCCGGTAAACCGAATGTTTTGGCCGCATTCAAGACCCGCGCGGTTTGATCGGGGCTAAAAAATCCACTTTCACAAAAAACATCTACATGGTCGGCCAAATCTTCGGCTACTATGGCAGAAAGCATGTCTTTAATTACAAGCTCCACATAATCGTCTTTTCGTTGTTTAAATGCCTCCGGAAAGGCATGCGCACCCAAAAAAGTGGCCTTTATCGTAATGGGAAGTGCCTGTTTCAATCGTTTGATGACCCGCAACATTTTCAATTCCCCCTCCACACTTAGTCCGTAGCCGCTTTTGATTTCAATGGTAGTGGAGCCACAGCGTATCATATCGCGAAGGCGCAATAGCGCCGCTTCGAATAATTCGTCTTCGGTGGCACTGCGCAATTTCCGGGCTGAATTAAGAATACCACCACCGGCTTCGGCAATTTCTTCGTAACTGGCGCCCTTAATGCGCATAACAAATTCCTCCTCCCGAGGCGCCGCAAACACAGAATGCGTATGACTGTCAACGAGTCCGGGTATCACTTCTTTATTTTCGAGGGAAATAATTCGGTCCGCTTCTGGAGCCATTGCTTTAGGCCCGATGGCAATGACGTGACCATTTTCCACCAATAAAAAAGCATCTTCAAGGGTATCTACCTTGGCCATATCGCTTCCTGATTTTAAATGGGAAGTGCACCCATATAACTTGGAGATATCTGTGAATAGCGTTTTCATATCGCGAATATACACAATGAGTTTGCAGGAAGTCCGTTACTTTTGAAGTGATGGTATCGAAAAAAGCGTTGTTGGAACGGCTCAAAACGCCAATAAGAAAAGGATCGGGTGTATTTGTAGCCCCTAATGCCACCGTGATTGGAGACGTACACTTGAACGATTCGTGCAGCATTTGGTTTGGGGCGGTTTTGCGTGGCGATGCGGCCAAAATTAGTGTGGGAGCGCGCAGCAATATTCAAGACAACGCGGTTTTACATGCCGATCCGGGCGACCCTTGCGTTATTGGAAGCGATTGCGTTGTTGGACATTCGGCCATCGTGCACGGGGCCACATTAGACCATCACGTTTTGGTGGGCATGCATGCGACGGTATTAAACAACGCCCATATTGGTGCTTACAGTATTATAGGCGCCAATGCATTAGTTACGGCCGGAAGCCAAATCCCTCCTTATTCTTTGGTTATGGGTGTTCCGGCTAAAGTTGTTAAAACATTAGATCCCGAAACGGCTGAAAAAATCCAAGAAAATGTAAACGAGTATGTCAAACGCGCGGAGGTTTACATCCAATACTACCAAGAAATAAACGGGTAAGTTCGGCGTTTTAAAGGTGGATTGCGTATTATTGTAAGCCCGCCGAATGTCAAGGACCAAATATTTCTATAACCAAAAGAGTCTTAGCTTTGAGAAGGTCTCCGAAAATCGGGGCTATGTTTTGTGGCGTTTTTTGGGCATTAGTTCGCTTATTATCGTAAGTGTAATCATTCTCAGTATCCTTTTAAGTAGGTTTATAACAGATTCTTACGACGATGTTTTAGACAAGAAAACGAAGGCGGCCGAGTTTGAAATTAGCCAATTACAACGCGATTTGCGTGAAGTCGATGCGGCACTGAGCGATTTGAGAGACAAAGATGAAAATATTTATCGGGCTATTTATGGCGTGGCACCCCCTAAGGTTAGCAATGAGGAAGAAATAGACTATAAGGCACTATTAAGCATGGCGAATGGACCGGCCTTGGCTAAATTGAAAAAGCGGGTGTCTGAGTTGAAGGCCTTAAGTATTGCGCAGGGGAAAAGCTACGAACAACTGAGGAAACTAATATCGCAACGCTCAGACTTGGTTAATTCTATTCCGGCTATTATGCCTGTTGCCAATAAAGATTTAAAACGAATGGCCAGCGGCTTTGGATATCGGTTGGATCCGTTTTACCATACATCAACCTTCCACGGAGGCATGGATTTTACGGCTGAAACCGGTACGGAAGTATATGCCACCGGTGATGGTCGCGTGTCTAAACGTCAATCCGATGCTTGGGGTTATGGAAATCATTTAATCGTGAATCACGGCAATGGTTATACCAGCGTTTACGCCCATTTGTCTCGTTTTGCGGTAGCCACAGGCACCAAAGTAAAGCGAGGACAATTAGTAGGTTATGTGGGAAGTACCGGCCGTTCTACCGGTCCGCATTTGCACTATGAAGTGCGACGCAATAACAACCCATTGAATCCGGCATTCTTTTATCGCAACGACTTAAGCGATGAAAATTATCAGCGTATGCTTGAGCTATCACAGCGAGAAACCAATCGTTTCGACTAATCATGGAACCAAGCACAAAAAAATACTTTAAGATTGGCGAAGTGGCAGAAATGCTTGGTGTTAATGCATCGACGTTGCGTTTTTGGGAGAAAGACTTTCCCCAAATTCAACCCATGAAAAATAAGAAGGGCGATCGGATCTACCAACTCAAGGATCTCGAAATCTTAAAAGAGATTCACTATCTTACTCATAACAAAGGAATGCGATTGGCGAATGCCAGCAAGAAAATCAGCCGAAACCCCAGTAAAGTGGACGATAAGCTGAAGCTGATTCAAGAATTGCGACACTTTAAAGAAAAACTAATTCAACTTAAAGAACAGCTAGAATGAAACGGTGGGTAGGGCTCTTGGGAACGATTTCGTCAATATCATTTGCACAAATCGCAAATTCCCCGAGTTTCACCCAACACCTATCCTTTCAGCGCATTTCGCTTCCCCAATATTCAGGAATTTTCCCCACTTTCGGCAAGCACCACGCTTTCGGACTTTATGCAGAAAATCCTGTTTCGGGTACCGATTTAATCCGAAGTCACGCATGGGCCTCATGGTCTCAAACCAAATCTCAGCATCGCATCGATGCCGCTTACAGCGGCAGTCCAGACTTTAATGAGAGCCGCTTATCAACCACCCATTTTATAGCCCTTAACGCCAATTGGTCGCTAGGCAGCAGCCTTGGGTTTTCCCGACGTACCCTACAAACAAAGTTCCTGTTTGAATCTGCGATTCACAGCAGCTACCAAACTAAGTCTAACGGTTTCCGAGGCAGTCTGAATTTCGAAAACGACCAAATACATGGGGCTTTGGGGTGGTCGCAATTCCATAAAAACTATACCCTAGGGGCCTATGTAATAAAGGAAGGCCTGCCTTACCACGCCTACGCATATACCCAAGTTCAGATCGTGCCGGGTTACGAGGCAATTTTGCTATTGGGAAGCGGACCGCGGCGTTTGGGGGTTTCATTATTGCACAGTTTTAAACACGTGCATCTTCAAATTGGCGGTGCTTGGGTAAGCCCGCTGAATCGGTTTCAAGCATTTTTACAAATACAATACGATGGACAAATATGTGGGGATGGCAGTGGTGGTGGGGATGATACATCTATCAGTAAACGCACAAAATAGCGATTGGCAAAACGAATGGCACGAGCAAACACAAGTCATTTGGGAAAGCGTTGAATGGTCGGCACGATTAAATCTCAATCGTGCCCCCATAGCCGAATTGGAGGCACAAGGATTTGATTCCAAACAAGCTATTTGCATGGTCGCGCACCGCGAACAATGGGGCGATTGGACTCATGAAAGTGAATTGCAACAATGTGGGGTGACCTTAGATTTTATTCGAGAACACCGATCCCAATGGGCCCCGCTTTGGCAACATGCAGGCCATACACATATGAAGGAAAATGGCAAACGCGGCTATATTCCCCAACTTAAGACCCAACTTAGCGCACTGCCGGTTCTTAGCGAAAATAAAGGCCTCAGCCATCACGCCTTGATTCAAGCCAACTGGGGAAGTTGGTCACGCCTGAGTTACCTAACCCAAACCGATGCCGGCGAAAAGCCCGGAGATTATCATACAGCTGCTTGGGAATTTAAAGGCCTAAAAAACCTCCAAAATCTAATTATTGGTCGCTATCAATGGAATTGGAATCAGGGCTTGGTATTTGCCGCTCCGTTTGCCGTAGGGCGCAGCTTCAGTATGGGTTCTTGGGTACATAACGAACAACAATTACGCCCTGCGGTATCCCAAAATGAAGACCAAGGTCTATGGGGAATTGGAATCTGTCTCAAATTCAAAAAGCAACAGTTGTATCTATCAATCGGCGCCGATCGCATAGATACCCGATTGCATCCCGACGGCAGTGCCTTCACGCAAAGGGCTTACGGCGGATTGCATGTAAGTGATTTGGAGATTTCCAGAAAACACAACAACGTTTTGCAGCAAAGTTTTATCGGTTGGCGTCGGCAGTTTAATAACCACGCTATTAACCTATCTCATACACGGTACACATACAGCCTCCCTCGTATTTACGAAGCGCAGCGCATACCTTCGGAAAGTCTTACTGAATACCAACATACCTTGCACCGATTTTTAGGGGCGCGTTCGCTTTTGAATATCGCTATTAACAACCAAGGACATCGCGCCTATTATGTAGCTTCGGTGTGGAGCATTCATCCGCATTTGGATGTGGCGCTGCGCATTCAGTCTATTTCAAACGAATTTTATGCCCCCGAACGTTCGCCTTATACCCAAAGCGACTATGGAAAAAAAACAACCGAATGGGGTATCGATTATCAACCCCTTCCGCAACACCAATTTATACTTCGATCGCAATGGCAAAAACCCCAAGGGCAGTTCACCGAAATACAATCTATCGACTATAGGACGGCTCTTGTTTTCCAATATGTTTATGCGCTTAATAAAACCGATTTCATTCAGGTACGTTGGAAACATGCGCAATTCATAGGCCAATCGCAACCCCAACAAATCATAAGCCAAGCTCTGTTTAATGTACAACCAAACTGGCGTTTAAGGGTGCTTTATATAGGGCAACAAGACCAAAGACAAGTACCCAAAAGTACCGCGTTCTTATCTCAGCTTGGCTATAAAAATGGGCAGATAAATTTTGAAATTTACGCGGCCCATTATAATGCCACAGAACCCCTTTACATTACCCTGCCCTCAGCCCAATTTCCATGGCGTTTGGGTATTTTTAACGGGTCAGGCCGTGCGTTTGGTTTTAGTGTTCGACAGCGAATACATCCCAAAATACGCTTGCGCTATTCGGTAGATTGGATGCAAAAAACCTTTTTTTCAGACCCGGAAAGCCAAAAGCCCCGTATTTTTGTTCAATTAGAGATATTATGAGCCGCCGCACCCGATTGAGCGTTAACATTAACAAATTTGCCACCATCCGCAACGCAAGGGGTGGCAACAATCCAGACCTTCTCCAAATTGCCCGCGATTGTGAAGCGTTTGGAGCGGAAGGCATTACCGTTCATCCACGTCCCGATGAACGTCACATCCGCAGAAGCGATGTTTATGCCTTGAAAAAATCCGTTAAAACGGAATTCAATATTGAAGGATATCCCTCGCCTGATTTTATTCAGTTGATACACGACATCAAACCCGATCAAGTAACCTTGGTGCCCGACCCACCTGAGGCGCTAACCTCGAATGCCGGCTGGGATACCCGTAAATATGGCGATTTTCTAAAAGTAGTCATTCAAGATTTAAAAAGAAGCACCCCCAGGGTTAGTATTTTCCTTGAATCCAATCCCGACCTCGTGTTTGCAGCTCACGATTGTGGGGCAGATCGTATAGAACTCTATACAGAACCTTATGCAGAGGGATACGCAACCGATCGAGATGCCGCCATTGCTCCTTTTATTGCGACAGCCTTAGCCGCCGAAGCGTATGGGCTGGGCATAAATGCAGGTCACGATTTAAGTTTGAAAAACTTGAACTTTTTAGCGTACCAAATACCCCAGTTATTAGAAGTTTCAATTGGTCATGCCTTGGTATGCGACGCCTTGTACCATGGACTTCAGAATACCATCCAAATGTATCTTTCCGAATTAGACACCATGCCGAGATGAGAAATTGGGCCCTGATTTTCAGTTTAGGCAGTTTCCTATTACCCAATAATTCAGGGGCCTGGGGTTTTGAACCCCATCGACGCATCAATCAACACGCGTGCCACATCCTTCCAAGTCCGCTCTACGGCTTTTACAAAACACATCTCTCTTATATGATGCAGCATGCCACCGATGCCGATATGCGTCGTTATGTAGACACCCTAGAAGCGGGAAAACATTTTATTGATGTTGAACATTACGGTTTTATTGTCGACTCCATTCCCACCGACTATTTAAAGGCCGAAAAACAATTCGGAAAATCGCATTTACAAAACGAAGGCAATTTACCCTGGAATATCATTCGTTGCGTTTATGGACTCAAAAAGGCATTCAGCGAGGGCCAAATTCATTACATCTTACGCGTAAGTGCCGATCTCGGACACTACGTAGCCGATGCACATGTTCCCTTGCATACTACCGAAAATTACAACGGACAACTGAGCGGACAAAAAGGAATTCATGGTCTTTGGGAAACTCGAATTCCAGACCTCTTCATGGATACCTTGTTGGTGCCGCTTCAACCGATGGCGTTTCGTGAAAATTGGGTTGGAGACATTTGGAATACCATAAAAAATTCCCATCAATTGGTCCCACTAGTACTCGCGAGGGAATTAGAAACACGCAGCAGCATTCCGGAAAATCAGTGGTACGGATTTGAGCAACGAAAAAACAAAGTAGAGAAAACCTACAGTCAAACCTATGTGAATACCTATTACACCCTACTAGATGGCATGGTAGAAGCGCAATTTGTATCGTCGTCACAACTTTTAGCCGATCTTATTTTCACCGCCTGGGTAATGGCTGGAGAGCCCGATCTGTCGCAATTGAACGCCATCGATACCAACGCACAAAACCCAAATAGTAGCAACATCCCCCATGAGGATCTAAATTGCGACCATTAACATAACGGCTGCTTTTTTATCCAAGTAATTCTATCACATAAGAAGACTTGAATTGCGACTATTAAGAAAACGACCGCACAAAACCCTAAAAGTAGCATCCTACAAGAGGATTTGTATTGCGACCATTAACATAACGGCTGCTTAATTTAAATTCGGCATTTACTCGAGATTGGGGAGACACAACCGCATCCCAATGTGGTAATTCCCGTAATTGTCATTTTACTTATTAACCTTCAAGATTTTCATCTCAATACGGCGATTCAACGCACGGCCTTCCGCTGTTTCATTGGTTTCTGCGGCTTGG
Organism: Chitinophaga pinensis; assembly: GCA_945863965.1. GTDB lineage: Bacteria > Bacteroidota > Bacteroidia > NS11-12g > UBA955 > VMCP01. The sequence goes on from CAMBBZ010000037.1 coordinate 7,597, forward strand.
GAAGATCCAAATCCGACAGAACTCAATCGCTTTCTATCGATTCCCTTCCCAACAAGATGGGCAATTACCGAAGCCGCCCGGTTTTTAGACAGCTCAATATTATGCGCAGCAGAACCCGTATTGTCCGTGTGACCGGATATCTCAATCACCATTTGCGGATTTTGAACCAGTACGCGAATAACTTCCTGAAGTTCCGTGAAACTTTCAGGTTTCAAATCGAATTTATCGACGTCGAAGAAAATATTGTTCAAACGAACCACCTGATTGTCTTTGTAGCGTTCCAATTCAGCCACTACTTCATAGGGTTTTCCATCGGTATTGGGCAAAGGCTGAAAGTTTTTTGAGTCAAATAAATAGCCACCGGCCTCGGTTAACAAGGCATAATTTTTATTGGGTACAATAGGGATAAGAAATTCAGACACCGAGTCTTGGAACCACACATGGTCATTGTTCACGTCGATGAGTCGTACTTTAGCCTTTATTGCTTGCCGCGTTTCTTTATCAATGACCTTACCCAATACGTAATTAACCGGTAGGGGTTTGAAATATCCAGGTAGGTCCATCGAATAGATATCCATTCCCCCGAAACCTCCTGCGCGCATAGAAGCGAAATAAGCCTTGTTTCCAAGGGCATCTACATAAAATCCCACGTCATTGGTTTGGGTATTAATGCCCATCCCCAAATTTTCTGGCTCTCCCCATTCTCCCGCTTCGTTCATCCGCACCACAAATAAATCGTGTTCACCAAAACCCGGATGTCCATCACTTGCGAAATATAGTGTGCGCCCATCGTAATGTAAAAAAGGCGCTTGTTCGCTCTTAGAGGTGTTTATTTTGGGACCTAAATTAACGGGTTCCTGCCATACGCCCTGCAGGCGCTTGGCCATCCAAAGATCTTTATCGCCTCGACTTCCTTTTCGGCGTGCACTAGAAAAAACAAGGGTATTGCCATCGGCACTAATAGACGGTTGTGCATCCCAAAACTCAGAATTTATCACAGCTCCCATATTATTTCTCGGACCCCATTTATTGCCGTTTAGCTCACTGTAAAACAAATCACAACTGCCAAAACCCCCTTGATTACATACCGTGTAGAACAACCATTGCTTATCGGCATTCATGTAAACGGCGCTAGTTCCTTCGTTTTCTAGCGTATTGATCCGACCAGGGGCCGGAACTGCTTTTGACCATGATTCATTTTGACGGTAGGAAAAGTAGAAATCTTCTTGTTGGTTTACCAAACGAGTAAATACAAACGTACTCCCATCTAAACTCATTCCCGGCCAATATTCGCTATTAGCAGAATTGATTTGCAGACCCATATTTTGGATATTCAAATTGGCCATCATCTTGGAATCTTTTAAAGATAAAGTGGCACCTGTTTTTAACCGTTCTATTTTCTCAGGAATGGGCGATTTAGCCGCATGTTGTTTCGGATTAAATCCCTCTAAAAGCGGAGCGGCATAATAGTCGTCGATCACATTCAAACAGCGTTCGTATTTTTCAATTCTATATAAATAGGAAGCAAAATAATAGTAATTCGCTTGATCCATGGGTTCTGCAATTATTGAGGCTTCATGCGCTCTAATTGCTGCAGGTATATCACCGAGCGTTTCGTTTATTGCGGCTGATAATTGATGATACTGGGCGTCATTAGGACTACATTTTATCGCTTTTTTAATTGTTTTCGCCGCTTTTTTGTAATCCTGCAGTTGAAACTCTTCGTAGGCTTTATCACGATGCTTGTCGCATTTAGATCGCTGTTGCGCGCTTGCACCCAAAGTCCAAGCACCTAAAATTATCCCTAAAAAAAGCTTGATTCTTATTTCCATTTAAACGTTTTTAGCGCATGCTGCACGTCCTTCCAAAGAAATTCAAAAGCCGGCGCAATACTATCGGGTTGGGTTTTTTGATTGAAATAAAGGGCCCCGCGAAGAAAATGCTGGGCACTGTCGGTAGCATAAAAGTTTAAATTACTAGCGGTTTGACCTTCAATATGAAAAACCAAACCGTGTAAATCGGGATTGTAATTTTCAAGAGGATCTTCAATTATATCTTCCGCTTTTTGAATGTGTTTATTCACCAATGACCGGGTATCGGCCACCATAGAATCGTATTGAGCCCAACTACTAAAGGGATAATACGTAAGGTGAAGTGTGGCGTCAAACATATGGAAATGGATGTTATACCAAGACTTATTTACGTTCTGATTGTCTTCAATAACGGCCGCATACGCGGGTATTTCAAAACTGTATGGCGCTTGTTTAAAGTCTCCTAGTTGATACGACTTTACCGGTAACGACATTCGTGGATAGGCATGAGGTTTGGGAACAAAAGAGTCATCCGTGCCACATGCCGCAATGAAAACCACTAAAAAGAGCCCGAGTATCGGAAGATTACGCTTCATTGTTGTTGCCTTTTATTTTTCAGAGATTATTAGGGAAAGCTTGTTAAACGAGTGCAGATCGGTTATGATTCATTATGTTTCACTTTTGTTTTTCAAAGATTATTAGAAAAGCGCACTAATCAAAAACGGTGACGTTACGCTTCATTTTTTATGACTTTGATTTTTCGGACTTTTTTAGGGTCTGCTTGCTCCACTATAAACTGCAAAAAGTGCAAATTTATTTTCTCTCCTCTTTTGGGAATTTTACCAAGATGCTCGGTCATGAAGCCTGCCAAGGTATCGGAATCCAAATGCATGGCAGCGAAAAAATCGCTAGATAGCTCCATTTCCCTAATAAAATCTACCAATAAGCACTTTCCTTCAAAAATAAATACATGTTCATTTACCTGCTCATAGTCGGGAGTTTCGTCGTCAAACTCGTCTTTTAATTCGCCAAAAACCTCTTCCAATAAGTCTTCAAGGGTAACAATTCCTGAGGTCCCACCAAATTCATCCGCCACAATTGCCATATGCGAACGCTTGTGTTGGAATTCATTTAAGAGATCGTCGATGGCTTTATTTTCCGGAACAAAATAGGGAGGATACACCAGATCTTGCCAACGGAAGTCCTCACTTTCATTTAAATGGGGTAACAACGACTTCACATTAAGAACGCCTTTTACGGAATCGAGCGTATCCTCGTATACCGGCATTCTAGAATAACCGTTTTCGCGAATCTGAGTTAAAACTTCCTTATAGGTCCAGGTATTCGACAACGCAACCACATCCATCCGAGATACCATAATTTGTCGCACTATGGTTTGTGACATGTTCACGATACCCTTTAAGATATCCTTTTCGTGGTCGGTATCGCCGCTAAATTCGTTGGTGGCTAAATCTATGGCTCGATTAATTTCTTCGGTGGTTACATTGGGTGAGTTGCTTTTGGTATTGCGTTCCAATACCATGCCTAAACGCTCCAACAACGTGGTAAAGGGCCATAAAATCCAAACAAAAAAGAGCATTGGATACGTCATTATTTCCGCCGTTTTCCTGTAGTTTTTTGTGGCATATACTTTGGGCATTACTTCCCCAAAAATGAGGATAATAAGGGTAACGAACAGGGTGTCTATTAATAATTTAAGCCAAGGGAATTCATCGTTATTGAGGATGATATCATAGAAAAAAAGCGATGAGATAATAAAGGCAATATTGGCCAAGCTGTTCATTAACAAAATAGTAGCCAATAGTCGTTTCGGACTGGATATCAACTTTAGAATGCGCAGCTGTTGGGGATTTCCATTTTCTGAATAGGCGTCTAAATCCGACTCGCGGTGTGAGAAAAACGCATTTTCTGAGGCCGAGCAAATGGCTGAAATGGCCAAGCACAGCAACATACCGAAAAATATAGCACTGGTAAATCCTAACGGAATTTCTGCCGCTGGCTTAAAAACACCCAACAAGGAGATGGACAGGGTACTGGAATGTAAAATCTCGTATATCATGTAAGTTCATCGCCCGGACTAAAGTCGGGGGCTTGCGATCGATTAAAATAACGATCTACCAATTGGTAGGATATCACGCGCACTTTGCGCAACTGCTTTTCAACTCCGTCACCATCGATGTATTTTTCGGTGCGTAATTTACCTTCAATATACAGAACGCTGCCTTTCTTAAAATGCCGCTCTGCATCTAATGCTTGTTGGTCCCACATTTCCAAATAATGCCATTCGGTACTCTCCATACGTTGACCCTCTTTAAGGTATGATTCGTTAGTGGCTAAGGATATATTGGCAACTACCCGGCCGCTATCTAATTTACGAATAACGGGATCTTTCCCGAGACGACCCATAAGAATTACTTTGTTAATCATAACGTTACCTTTTGGTGATAGTCTGTTTCAAATTTGGTTAAAGGGAAACGAAATTACGCATTAACTTGTGTAATGGGAAACTTTTTAATTCATCAAAATGGACCCATTTACCTAGGGTATTCAAGGCTTCTGTTTTGGCCTCAACTTCGCAAATCCAAAGACGCGCATTCAAGTGTTGGTGGCTCAGTTTATGGAGCATTTGGGTGCGCAAAACAGGAGGTTTTATGGGCATATCCCAAGGACATTCTGCATACGGAAATTCGTGACCGGCTTCCCCCGAAATATCGAAATGCGGGTATTCGAATAACCCACCCCAGATACCTTCCGAAGGTCTTTGTCGGAGTAAAAATTCATCCCCACATTGAAAGGCAACAAATTGAATAAACCGCTGGGTGATTTTGATTTTTTTGATGCGTACAGGGAGTTCGGCGGTTCGTTTAAGGGCAAACGCACTGCAGTTATCGAGCAGCGGGCATTCGATACAAAGCGGACTTTGGGGTTTGCAAATAAGGGCTCCGAGTTCCATCATGGCTTGATTGAAGGTATCGGCGCTACTCGGAGGAATTACGTCTAAGAGCAGTGCGAATGCCAATTTGAAAAACGCGGGCGATTCTATATTGGTATCGATGCCATAATAGCGGGCAACCACGCGCTTTACGTTCCCATCTACGGCAGGCACTGGAATTTGAAAGGCAAAACTGGCAATTGCGGCGGCGGTATAGGGGCCGATTCCTTTGAGTTTTTTAAGTTTTTCAAAGTTCTTGGGAAATTCACCGCCACATTCGTTAACCAGAAATTTTGCGGTTCTATGCATATTTCGAGCCCGCGCATAATAACCCAAACCTTGCCAAACGGCTAGAATATCATCCTCATGGGCTCTCGCCAAATCGGTTATTTGGGGGAATTTGTCGAGAAAACGATAGTAATAAGGTAAGCCTTGATCGACGCGTGTTTGTTGTAAGATCATCTCGGAAACCCATATATGATAAGGGTCTAGCGTATTTCGCCAAGGCAAATCACGGTGGTCCTTCAGATACCAAGTCAATAACTTTGGGATAACTACTTTCACGTTTATGGTGCAAATTACTGCTTTATGTAGTTTTTTTGTACCCTAAAATTATGACTAAGTCTGAGATTGTTAACGAAATCGCTGTGCGCACGGGTCTGGAGAAGGCTGCAATTGCGGACACCATCGACAACTTTTTTATAGTTGTGAAAAACTCGATGATCACTGGAAACAATATTTACCTCCGCGGGTTCGGTACATTTGAACTCAAGGAGCGAAAAACAAAAGTAGCGCGAAATATCAAACGCAATACCTCTTTGGTTGTTCCCGCGCATTTCGTTGCCCGATTTAAACCTGCTAAAGAGTTTGCACAGCAAGTGAAGGAGAGCGAGGTTTTAACCGATCGTATTTCTTAACGAATGTTTTTGTCAACACCCAAAAAACAGATCGCCGCGGTATTCGTGGGGTGCCTCACTGTCGTGGTTCTGTATTTAGGTGTTCAATGGCAATCGTCTACCTTAAAACGTAGTTCTACGACATCCTCAGATGCCGCCACCGGAGCACCGGGTGAGGCCTCTGAGGATGTTTCATTAAAGGGCCCTATTTCAAGAATTGAATTCTTGAGTTCTCTTTTTAATGCATCCAAACCACCGCCGTACATTGCCCGCGTAATTTTACAAGACCCGAGTACGTCTAATAAAGACAGTCTTCGTGTGGCGTTAAAATGGGCAGAGGAAACGCAAAATGCGCCTTTGGTGGCATTGTTACATTCCGATCTCATGGAATTCCACCAACAAGGAACCTTAGTAGAAGTAGCAAGGGAGTATGTCTTTTTGGCGGCTTCCCAACATGAAAACGAAACCCAGCGTGGATTTTTATTCCAAGAAGGAAAAAAATGGATCGACAAGGGTCTATTAAAAGATCCCAAACAAATGCCCCTTAGAAACGCGCTGATTGTATACCAAAGTGAGTTTTTAAATCAGCCAATGGCGTTTGTGAGTACGCTCAAAGAATCGCAACAAATCGACAGCAATGACCTGGAATTGAATTTTATTCACCTAAACTTGCTGAAAAAGTCAAATCAAATGGCAAAAGCCATGAAAAAATGCGAAAAATTAGTATCTTTGCAACCCCAAAATCCTTATTGGTTGTACGAAATTAGCGACTTGTATGGGCAAACGGGGGACTCTGTAAACGCTAAGATTTACTTGAATCTAGCGGTGAAATTGCAGCGAAAACAACAAGAAACAAAATAAAATAAATTAGTGTTATGCCAAGCGGTAAGAAAAGAAAAAGACATAAAATTGCGACGCACAAGCGTAAGAAACGTTTGCGTAAAAACCGTCACAAGAAGAAGTAAGTAAATTGTTTATCCCTCTATTTTGTCGAACGAATTAGTCATAAAGAAAAGTTCGTCTGGGATTGAAATTGCACTGCTAGCCGAAAAAAAACTTTCCGAACTGCATAAGGAGCAATACGACGCTCCTTTTCAGGTTGGGGATTTTTATTTGGGGAAAGTACGGAAGATTTCGCCGTCGTTAAATGCGGCTTTTGTAGACCTAAAATCCGAAAAAGATGGGTTCCTCACCTATTTCGATTTAGGACCTAACATTAAATCTATTCAAAAATTCGTTAAAAACATTCGTCAAAATCCACGCATTGCTACAGATCTTGATGAATTCGATTTCGAAGAACGTACGAACAAAGCAGGTAAAATCTCTCAAACCATTCGAAGCGGAGAGACCCTCTTGGTGCAGGTTATTAAAGAACCTATTGCCAACAAAGGACCCAAAATTACCAGCGACCTATCTATTCCAGGTCGTTACTTCATCTTAGTTCCTTTTACCAGTACCATTTCCGTATCCCGGAAAATTGGAAACAACAAGGAAAAAAACAGATTAAAAGATCTTGCTAGCAGCCTTAGACCTAAAAACTTTGGTGTAATCATACGCACCATTGCCGAAGGCGTAGCGCTAGAAGAACTAGATAAGGATTTACGTGAACTCATGAAGAAATGGGATGAATTGGTTATCGGATTGCGCCGTGCACAAATTGGGCAACGCATTACCAATAACGAAAACAGACTTGAAACCCTACTCCGCGATATCGTTAACAGTTCTTTCACCCAAATCACTACCGACGATGCCGAAGTGCATCAATTATTAGAATCAACCTTAACCCGATACAACCTTGATACCCAAAAGGTATTGAAGCTTTATCAAGGAAAGGTTCCTATATTTGATCAGTATGGAATTACCAAGCAAATCAAAAGTGCTTTTGGTAAAAACGTTCCGTTCAGTGGGGGCGCTTATTTAGTTATTGAACACACCGAGGCATTACACGTAATTGATGTAAACAGCGGAAGTACTTCCTTCGATCCACAAAATCGGGAGGAGAACGTGTTCCAAATTAATATTGAAGCCGTTCAAGAAATTGCCCGTCAGATTCGTTTGCGGGATATGGGTGGGATTATCGTTGTTGATTTTATCGACATGAAAGATCCCAAAAACAAAGCCACGCTTCATCAAAAATTGAAAGACGCGATGGCCACGGATCGCGCGCGACATACCATCTTGCCTATCACCAAATTTGGTTTGGTACAAATAACTAGAGAACGCGTTCGACCCGCAGTTGAAATTGCGAATTTAGAACTTTGTCCCAGTTGCATGGGTACCGGTAAAGCCGATAGCAGTGTGCAATTGCTCGATAAAATTGGCAATGAAGTGGTCTATTTGTGGGAACAGATGAACCAGAAAGATATTACCTTGAAGGCGCACCCATTAGTTACGCATTATTTCACGGCTGGATTTCCATCCATGCGTATGAAATGGTGGTTAAGCCACCGCCGTTGGTTGCGTTTAGAAAGAGATGAACACAGTGCATTAACGTCCTATACCGTTGTAAACGGCGATAAGCAACCTATTTCGTAAGACTTTGATATCTTTTTGATTCGCACATTATCACAATCTTAATTAAATAAAAAGGCGCCCATTAAGGCGCCTTTTTTATGCTGCAACGTGAACGTTACACCTAAGAATTATTTCTTATTTTTCTTTTTGTGCTAATGCATAGATAACCAAACCGAATCCGATTTTGTTAACGGCATCACCAATGTTGTAAACAACATCCATCATCGGGTTTGGATCTGCAGAACCGAAGGCTCCGAACAAACCACCTGGAGTACCAATGATGTATCCCACAGGATAGATAGCCCAACCTACCAATACGAACCAAGACAAAGTCTTAACGGCTTTCTGTACGTTCTCACCAGCAGTTTTAGCTAATTCAGCTACTTCACCGAACCAAACTAGGTAAACGATGTAGAAGTAAGCTAAACCAGACAATACACCCCACAATACAGAGCTTTCACGTTGTACAGCTTCACCGAAGTAACCTGTAACCAACATCACTACTGAAGCGAAGATTAATTTCCACAATAGACCAATTTTAGCACCGGCTTTCTTAGTGATTAAGTAAAACTCAACACACATCAAAGGAACAGTCAACAACCAATCTACATAACGGAAAAACACAGGGCTTTCGCCAGTTTCAGTGAAGAAATCACGCATGTAATAGTAATGCACCGCTGCAATGAAGGTAATCAATCCGCTTACTGTAACGGAAGTCCTCCAACGCTCGGGCACGTTGCGAATTTCTAAAAAGAAGAAAACAGCCGCGGCCATCATAGCCATGGTGCCTACGAAAAATGTGAACGCAGTGTAGGAACTTAAGTTCCCTGCATTAAAGAGTTCCAAAAGTCTTTGGTGTCCTCCTTCGCTTGTAAGTAAATGTAACATATGTTTTATTTTGGTTTT
>CAMBBZ010000038.1 GCA_945863965.1 Chitinophaga pinensis
AAGTTTCTACGGGTATCTACGAGCATGCGTTGCCAACCGCACACATAAATTTGGGCATCGGAAACCGATTCTAATATTTTTTGATAAACGGGATGTACATAACCGTTGTGCGCGAAAGGTTGTTCCTGCCGACTTAGAACGGGGTGATAGTTAAAGAACTCATTTTGTTGGGCCAATTGCATCCATTCTTCGTGGTACAAAATATCCTCCGAGAAGCGATTGCCAAAAACGAGGTGAACGGGCGTGTTGCCCAAGCGCAATGCAGATGCAATCATACTGCGGAAGGGGGCAACGCCGGTGCCGGTGCAGATGAATACGTGGGAAATTCCTTTAAAATCGTTCTGAAAAACAAAATTTCCTTGTGGCTCGCTGCCCACTATCCAACAACCGACTTCCTGCTCAAAAAGCCAAGGCGTAAAAACACCTTCGGAGTTCAAGGCAATACACAATTCAATTTCTTGCAGCTGTGGTTCACAACTTGAAATAGAATAACTGCGTTGAACCACGCCGTGTTCGGGTGATATCCATTGTAAAACGATAAATTGTCCGGGTAAAAATGCTTGTTTAAACGGGTTTTCAGCATGGAGTATAAACCGCCGCACGCGGGGGGCTTCTTGAATGATTTGGACGATCCGATACTCCATTCCGCAAAGATACTATTTCCCTCTCTCGACATGCCTCAATTTTGTTTAACTTCGCCGTAAATGTCGTTCACCCTCTATTTTTGGATTGGATTAGGCGGTGCCCTAGGTAGTGTTTTACGGGGTACCTTAAACCAATACATTCCATTTCATGTGCACGGATTTTCTTGGAGTACATTTATCGTGAATATGTTAGGCTGTTTACTCATTGGTTTGTTATGGGTAAAACTAGAAAACGAAGTGCAGAAGGCCTTTTGGATTACGGGTGTATTAGGTGGGCTCACCACTTTTTCGGGCTTAGGTCTTGAACTGATGCGCTATCTCAACGAAAAAAACATTCAATTAGCCGTTTTATATGGCTGTAGCTCTCTTATAATCGGTATTTTATTGGTATGGTTCGGACAAAAACTAGCTTCCTTATAATAGCAACCCTACTTCTCTGGGGGAAATCTTGGAGCAATCGCATTCTAATTCCCATGGGAGAAGACCAGAAGAATCATCTTAAGGCCTATGGTGTCGCTTTCTGGCTATTAGACAAACAACAAAGTGAAGTTTTATGGTTGCTCAACTATCAAGGAGGCAGCTTCATGTCGGCCTATTCCTCAAAACTAGAAACCGAATGTAAAACGCGTGGGGTTAGTTACTCTGTTATTAGCGAAACGGCGGCCGATCAAATTGAGTCTGAAATCGCCAATCCCTCTGTAAACATGAATATGGTGAAATTATTAAATGCGCCCAAAATCGCGGTGTATTCACCCAAAACAAAACAACCCTGGGACGATGCCGTAACCATGGTACTTAGTTATGCAGAAATCCCTTACACCGTAATTTTCGACGACGAAGTACTCAATGGGAAATTACCTCAATTCGATTGGCTCCACTTACACCACGAGGATTTTACCGGTCAATACGGCAAATTTTGGGCTTCATTTTCAACCGCACCTTGGTATGTTGACCAAGTTAATGAAACGGAGTCTATGGCACGCAAGCACGGATTTAAATCGGGCCGCGAGCTCAAACGCGCCGTTGTGCTCAAAATTCGAGAATTCTGCATGGGAGGTGGCTTTCTTTTCGCCATGTGCAGCGCAACCGACACCTACGACATTGCCTTAGCGGCCCAAAACACGGACGTTTGTGAACGGATGTTCGATGGCGACGGCATCAGTCCAAGTGCCCAACAAGATTTAGAATACCAACACTGCTTTGCCTTTAAAAACTTTACCCTTGAACGGAGTCCCTATGCCTACGAGTTTAGCGATATCGATGTGGACCCAACGCGCCGAAATGTAACAGAAGAAACGGATCTATTTACCCTTTTCGATTATTCCGCTAAGTGGGATTTAATCCCTGCCATTTTATGTCAAAATCATACCCGAACCGTTCGGGGATTTATGGGACAAACAACGGCTTTTCACAAAGATTTAATTAAAAGCGATGTACTGGTAATGGGAGAAAACGCACTTTTGAACGAAGCCCGTTATATACACGGTGAAATTGGGAAAGGAACGTTTACATTTTATGGCGGTCATGATCCGGAAGATTACCAGCACCATGTTGGAGAGCCCCCAACCGATCTTAATTTACATCCCAATAGCCCAGGATTTCGCTTAATTCTGAATAATATCTTATTCCCGTCCGCACAAAAAAGCAAACAAAAAACCTAATGACCCCTGCGTTGCGGCGTACATTTTGGTACCGCCATATTCCGTTTTTTCTGGTATTAATATTCGCGATTGCCGTCCGTTTTATATGGCTGCAAGACCGACCCTATGATTCCGATGAACTAGGCGCCCTGTTTCGAGCTGAAAATGCGGGCACGTTTAATACCCACATTCAAACGGGTGTTACCATTGACGGTCACCCCGCGCTTGTACAGACATTCTTATGGATTAATGCCCAAATGGGAATGCTAAGTCCTTTGCAGCTTAAAATGATATGGGGCGCCGTGAGCGTATTGGGAATTTCTCTTTTTTATGCCTTTTTTTGGATGCGCATGGGCCGTAAAACGGCCTTTTTCGTATTTTCTAGTTTGGCTTTGTTGTGGTGGCCAGTAAGTATGGGCATTTGGGTCCGCCCCTACTCGATAGCATTTTTATGGCTTGGACTTTTGGCCTTTAGCAGCGAGCGCCGCTTCCGGAAAAAAGCAAGAAATATTCTTTGGTCGGTAGTCATGGCGCTTTCCTTAGCGCTTTTGGCCTATACCCATTATATGGCAGCCCTTACGGGTGTCTTGTTTTTGGCATCGGAGTTATGGATACGCCATTTAACGCGTTCGCAATTTTTGGCCATCGGAGTAGGCGCGGTGTTACTCTATGCGCCTCATTTTGGGATTTTTATATCTCAATTAAAAGAAGGAGGCTTATCGTGGTTAGGAAAACCTCAATTCGACTTTCTTTTTGCGCATCTATATTATCTGCTGAATCAATCAAATTTAGTAACCATTTGGTTGACTCTATTTTTGGGATCCGGTGCTATTTTTTCATACAGGAAAGGTCTTTCAGGCAACTTAATACGAAAATCTATGGCACTTGGGGGCATTTGGGTTTTGGTACTTCTCATTTCATACGTTTATTCTCTTGTACAAAAGCCCGTTTTACAACACAATGCCTTGTTTTTCGCGTTGCCTTTTTTGCTTGGGGGAATTTCAGTTTTAATCCAAAAGATGCCCTTAAGTGTATTGCGATTTTTCAATTTCATTTGGGTCGCTATTTTATTTTTCAGCTTAAGTAAAGAAAAAGGATATTTCACAACCGCATTTGAAGACCGATATGCCAGTCCTATTAAAGCTATTTCTAGTGATAATAGGGCTGACCTTACGCTGCTCGACGGTCCCACAGATGTATTGAATTTCCATCTAAGTACGCACCCCATAAAATCTGTTTGGTTACTCGAAAATTTCGATAACAACAAAATAACCCCGTTGAATTCAATATTTCGAATTTCAGATTCTTCCAAAGTGTTTTGGATTGGATTACATGCCGGTTCCGACATCAACCTCCAAACCTACTTTTGGTCGCGATTGTGGTTAATTCCTTCGGCGAGTGAAGGCGCAGAAAGGAACTTCATAACCGGTGGAGAGTACTATTCCGCGACCGTGTCAGATTCCTCTTTCTTAGAATCGCATAAATCCATTACAAAAATGCTACCTATGAAAGAAGGACTCTTTATTGATTTCAAGGAAATAGAAGCCCAATTGGGTGCTATTGAAAGAAATGATATCCTCATGATATCCGTGGAAGATGGTTTTGCTTGTAACGAAGTGTTTAGAGAATTTCATTTGGTTACGGCTATTTTCCAAGAGGGTTTCAATAGAGCTTTGAACCAAATCGATTATCGATTTACGCCTAATACGAGTCACCTAAATCAATATAAAGATTGGTTGCACCATCCTGTAAAGTTGGCCGATATTCCCAATTGGGACGCTAAAAGCAGATTGCGTGTGAGTTATGAGTATCGCGGACCGGAAGACATGAAATTCCAACCTGCTCCCATTAAATTGCGCATCCGTAAAATAAAAGGCAATCCCCATTTATACAGTCGAAAGACCGTTCAGACTATTGGTGGCTAGACCTATTTTATGATTGTAAAAACCCGCGACAGATTAAAACCGAGTCGTATCCCCGCATTTTTCCATTGAGACGTTGAATTGGCAATAAATTGCGTTTCATTCAAACCCGCACTATTGGTAAGTTGAAATTGGAATACATGTCCTCCTGTTTCTACGTCTAATCCTACGGATAAACTAGTGTAAACGGCTCCTTTGGGGGTGAAAATAGGGATATATTCTGCGTTGAATGCAGTACGAGCCGATAATTTATATCGGAATCCAATACCCAAAGCCCATAGGTTTTGAGCGGCAATTCCAGGTTGTGTCCAACGCGTATTGAAAGCATTAACAATAAACGTAGGACTTAATTGCAAACTGAATTTCTCAGAGAATTTACGTCCGATTATCGATTGCAGCACGTAGGAACTGCGTTCTTCCGGGGTTGAATAGTAGGAAGATACAGGATTAATTAAGGCGTATTGGGCTCCCGCTAACCACAATAAAGAAAAAGGTCTGCTATTATCGGAGTTCTGATGAATCATTCGATACTTTAGAAATGCATCGGCATTTTTAAGTCCGTTTACGTTACTACGACCAAGCGAAATCATCAAGTCCTCAATAATTCCGTATTCTAAACCAAATCGAACACTCGCTTGGTCCAACCCAAAGGCATTAACGGCACCTTCGCTTATTGCCCCAAATCGGTGCATCATTTTGAAATCAAGCACGCCGTAATCGGTCACTTCCAAACTTTGAAGATTAATTACTTTGGTTGTTTTAAAGGCATAGTTAACCTTATCGACGCGGACTTGGGAATCGTCTTCTAGTAGTTCAAAATCGACTTGGGCACTCAAAGAAACACTATGCAACATGAAGAATAAGAATATTCCACTGCACATAAAAAAGCGGCTAAAACGTTGAATGGCCTTCAGCCAATTGACGGTTTCTTGCGCCCACACTGAAAAAGAAATTACTACCACCGGCGAATTAAATTAAATCCCAAACAAAAATCACCGATTTGGGTGGACTTGGGATTGTCTGTTAAGAAATAGGCTTCATTAAGGGCCCTTGAATTGGTGACATTTATTTGAAATACATGCCGGGGCGTGAAATATTCAACCCCGAATCCTAACGTTGGATTGGATTTGGGCTTTACAGAATTTAAAGATTGGATCAATGCACTCCCTTCTGCTGTTAGCGCCAATTTAGAGATGATTTGCTTGCGTACATACCAAGCAAGTATCGGCATATCATTGGATATGTTAGCCTGACTCACCAAATTGGCATGTACCAAGGTGGGCGCAATTGCAAGGACCCAATTATCTGTAACTTGCCACGAAGCAATTAGTTGATGGGTATAAAATAGGCGGTGTATGTGTCTAAGTGACTCCACATTCCAGTCGGAACGCAAGCGTGCATCCATGGCTATATCAGACACGTAGGTTAGGTTCCATTTACCTTCGGGCAATCCTAATAGGCGGTACTTGGCATAGGTATTGAATGTTTTCCGATTGGAACTGCGTCCGCCCCCAATGGTCAACCGATCCGTGATGCCCGCATCAACTCCGATGCGCATGCTGTTAAAATTGTCTAATCCAAAAAGGTTGTACGCACCTGAATTCAATTCCCCAAAGCGGTGTTGGATCGCAATTTCTATACTTCCTTTCGGCAGTGTAGCCGCAGTATGTCCGGTTATCAATCGAAGCGATTTGGCCTGAGCCGCCGTTTTAGTTAAGGGTTTATCTTGAACGATAACCCTATTTTGATTGGGCGTTATTATTGTGCTGTCGCTGGCAAAACAGCTTAAAGCTTGGCAAAAAACAGAAAGAATAATCCCAAGTGGCATCATGGTTTCATCCCTTGATTGATCCAGGCTTCCAATTTTTCGATATTACACATATCCCACTTTTGTCCGCCTTTAGGCATCGGACTTGCGTATGTGTGTTTGATAGAAGCAAGAAGCGTGCTTTTATCCTTGTTAACCAATGTTTGTAGGCTGTTGTAATCATACATTACCACATTGCCACTCGGAGCAGACTCGGTATGACACCCATAGCATTGCGTTTCCAACCGATTTTGGATATCTACATACCGTATGCTCGAGGTATCGCAGGTATTTTTACCGTATTCAAGGTCCTGTTTGTCGTAGGTGCAGGAAGTAACCACCCATAAAAGACACCCAACGAATGCCTGATTAATTTTAGTAGCTTTTTTAAATACGGATGAAGTCATGAGGTAATCACAAATTGTTTCATAACCTACTTTTTCGTTAGCTGGGCATCCACTCGAATATCGATAGTCTGCGCTATCTTATTTATTGAGGAAGCCGGAATATTGATATTGAAATCGTTCAACAGTATGGAAAAATTGGCAATGAGGCTTATTCCATTTTTTGTTTGGGTTATGCTGCCTGAAATTTCGGTTTCTTTTTCAACCCCGTGAATATTAAATGTTCCTTTAACTTTAACAGTTTGGGCTTTCGCACTGGGTTTGAAATTCTCTGGGTATATTATAGTACCTTTAAAACTCCCATTAGGATAGGTAGCCGATTCCATATAGTTCTCTTGAAAATGCGTTTGCATCAATTTCTTTTCAAAAATAAATGCATTAATGGGCACTCTGAATTGTACTTTACCTTTTGAATAGGCGGCACTTACTTGATTATTAACGGCTTCAAACGTTTCAAAATCGGTTTTGCTTAAGAAACTGATTTCGCCTGTGGATGTTTTATAAGTTTGACCTACGGTACGGCCGATTGTAAAAATCAAGGCCATTGCCAATAAAACGGTGTATTTCTTCATATTGTGTATTTATTTAAGGTACTGTTTTGTTTAATTCTAATGCGTTGGATATAACGTCAATCATTTCATGATAGCCCCAACTATTAATCGATGGTTTTCGAATCTAAAAGCGTGCATCTATTGAAGCTTAATGTAGTTTCCGATAATAAATCCTCTGGGTCTTCGGGTTTAGCAATGCCGTTGCAAATGCACATAACTTCAACGTTACTACCCAGCTTTATATTTTCCAACTCTGTATTCATTGATGGATCAAATGCCGCCACCACGATTACGTTTTCATTTTCGGTTTCAAAAAATACCGTGCTCCCCGATTTCTGGATGTTTTTTGCATTTATGAGTCCCTTTAATGTTACTTTCTTGCCTACGTGCATTTTATTAAAAAGCGTGTCTGACTCCGATACTCCTTTCTCAACTATCGTTTCGATGCTGTATTCATAATCTGGACTTCCGGTGCTTACCAATTCGGTTGGATTCTGGTATAAATAAAAGGCAATGGCTATACCGAGTAAAAATACGATCAGTAGTATCCTTAAAATTCGTTTCATCGTGAGGGTTTAATTAGATTTGTAGGATGGCTAATTTAATACAACGTTTTAAAGTAGATATGGTTTTTCGACTTATCCCCCAAAATTTTGGCTTAGTTATAATCGCATTTTTCGCAACTTTATCGGTTCAAGCTCAACAATCTCCAATTATCCTGCACAAGGCAAAGCAAATTTATCTTTGCGATACGGCATGGCAAACCGCCGAGGCCTTGGTTACGCAAGCCGACCGTGTTCTTTTTACAGGCACCTACGATTCGGCCCGCAAACGGTATCCGACGGCAAAAATTAAAAAACACCGCGGGTATATATTCCCTGGCTTTATTGATGCCCACTGTCACTTTTTAGCCCACTGTCGGGGGACACAAGAGCTCAATTTATGGGGCTTTACGGAGATCAAAAAAATCCGCAAAGCCGTGAAAAAATTCTCCCGAAAAAATAAAAATCGCGAATGGATCGTAGGCCGCGGTTGGGATCAAAACACCTTTGAAGGTCAAGAGTTCCCCACTTGGAAAGACTTAGAATCCTTTAGTTCCAAACCGGTTGTATTAAGTCGAATAGACGGACATGCAATTTGGTTGAATAAAATAGCGCTGGAAAAACTGAGTTTAAATTACGATACCCTCATCAATGGGGGTGAAATTTTAAAACTCCCGAACGGACAACCTAGTGGGATTTTTGTTGATCTGGCTGCCGATTGGATCCAATCCTTCATCCCTAAACTCGATGAACCCACCTTGGTTAAAGCCATAAATTGTGAAGCCAAGAAATGCTATCGCTATGGATTAACCACCCTTGATGAGGCGGGTCTCGATTACAGTGAATTAACTTTTTACGATCGTTTGCACAAGAGTGGCGCATTAAAAATGCGTATTTACGCCATGATGATGGCCAATCCTGATAATTTCGTTCATCTTATAGCACGAGATTTGCCTTGGTCATGGCATTTGCATGCACCGGCCGTTAAAATATTTTTAGATGGTGCGTTGGGTTCTCGGGGTGCTTTACTTAAAAATTCGTATTGCGATCGACATGGGCATCACGGATTGCAATTAATGAAACGCAGCGAGTTCAGCGGTACATTAAACCTATTGTATAAGTTGAATTACCAAGCATGTGTACATGCGATTGGAGATAGTGCCAACGCCATTGTTGCTCAAGAGTTCGCCCGTTATTTAGAGCCGGGTTTTGATGCCCGATGGCGCATTGAACACGCCCAAATCATGGATCCAAAAGACCGTAAATTAATCAAAGGCTTGAGTGTTATTCCCAGTATTCAACCCACTCACGCTACCTCCGATGCGCCTTGGGCCTTTCAACGATTATGCTCCGATTCGAGTCAGAAAAGAGGTTTGAAGTTTTACGAACCACGTTCCGGTGCTTATGCGTACAAGGATTTGTTGGTGCAAAGCGGCTGTGTGGCTTTGGGTACTGACTTTCCTGTCGAAAACATGAATCCATTTGCCACCTTTTATTCCGCCGTTTTTAGAAAAGATTTAAACGGCACGCTCACCGAACCGTTCTTACCCAACCAAGCCCTTAGCCGCAAAGAAGCGCTTTGGGGTATGACGTATTGGGCGGCATTCGCCAATAAAGAAGAATCCTATAAAGGATCTCTTGAAGTGGGAAAGTTAGCGGATTTTATTGTGCTGAATAAAGACTTAATGACCGCCGAAGAGGCTCAAATCAAACGGGTAAAAGTACGTAAAACGTATATCGGAGCTGAACGCGTGCATTAAATCATAGTATAAATGCCATTTTAAGTTCATATTTGTTGCATGGTTCGATTTAGAATTACCCTATTTTTATGCGTCTTATTGTTCATTTCTTGTCAATCCAATACCGAGTCTATTAAGGCGGAAAAACGAGATTGGGTGGAGTCGATTTACGCAAGTTCCAAAGTCCAATCTGTAAATCAGTATGCCCACTATGCGGAAGTAAGCGGCCGCTTACTCCGGTATCATGTTCGCGAAGGCGATACCGTAAATGCAGGAGATTTAATTGCAGAATTAGACGGTGTGAATTTAGAAACCCGTTTAAAAATTGCCCAATACCAACGCGATCAGGTATCATCGAATCAATCGCGTATCCAAGAATTGCGTTTGCAAATTGAAACCGCTCAAAACCAATTGAACCGAGATTCTTCCGATTTTGCGAGTCAACAGCGCTTATTAAAATCGGGTGTTGGAAGCAAGTCGCAACGAGACCTTCGCCAACTCAAATACCAACAAAGTCAATCGCAATTCCGTAGCCTAACCCTGCGGTTACGGTCTTTACAGGAGGAAATTTACGCACAGCTGAAACAATCCCAACAAAATGTGGCCTTAGCGAAGAACCAACGCGATGCCTTTCGCATTTACGCCATCCGCAAGGGTCGTATTTATGAACTCCGCGCCACAACTGGCGAATTAGTGAGTCCGCAGCAACCTATAGCGTTAATTGGCGATGCGCAGCAATTCTTAGTAGAGATGGAAATAGACGAACGTGACATCTCCAAAATAAAAGACGGTCAAGAGGTAATTGTCAAATTAGATGCCTACTCAGAAACGTTTCGGGCTAAAATATCGAGTATTTCTCCGCATTTAGACGCCCAAACACAAACGTTTCATGCCGAAGCACGTTTTGAGGGACTTCATCCTGCGTTTTATCCCGGATTAACCGCCGAGTCCAATATAATTATTCAAAAGAAAAATCAGGTTTGGGTTGTTCCCCTCAAGGCGTTACTAGAGAATCAATATATTGAAACTTCCCAAGGAAAGAAAAAAGTAACTACCGGACTTCGCAACGCACAATTTGTAGAAATCACAAGTGGGATCGATGTCCAAACGGAAATTCTTCTTCCCCAATGAAAAACAAAAACCTCTTATTTCAGATAGCCCAGACACACGTTTGGGCCCGAAAAAAACAGTCCGCTATTGCGGCTTTGGGGGTTACTTTTGGCATTGGCACCTTTATTACCCTGATGAGTTTTATGACGGGTTTGAATGGCTTACTCGATGGATTGATTCTCAATAGGACTCCCCATATTCGCATTTACAATGAAGTTAAACCGTCTAAAAATCAAGCGGTAACGCTAGATAGCACCTACGGCAAAGCAGGTATTTTACACACGATCCACTCCATAAAACCAAAAAAACCACTCTCAAATATTCGCAATAATCGCGGTATTATGAAAGAGTTGGCCCAAGACCCACGGGTTAAAGGCATAACCCCTCAAGTTTCTGCCCGTATTTTTTATCAATCGGGTTCAATACTTTTAAACGGTAATTTAATTGGTATTGATGCCCTTGAAGAGGATCGCTTGTTCCAGTTTCACCAATATGTTATCGGGGGAAGTCCCTCAGATCTTGCCGCGAACACCCAAGGCGTAATATTAGGTGCGGGAGTAGCTAAGAAATTATCGCTTAACATCGGCGATTATATATCTATGCGCAATGCACAGGGTAAATTAGTGCGCTTAAAGATTGTGGCCTTATTCCAAAGCGGACTTGCTGAAGTCGACAATTTACAGAGTTATACCAATATCAAAACGGCGCAATTGGTGGCGGGCGAAAACACGGGTTATGTAACAGACATTCACCTTAAGTTGAACGATTTGGAACTCGCTGCGGGCATGAGCGAAGAAATTTCGAATCATTTCGAGGTCAGCAGTATTGATATTAAACGGGCCAACGCCCAATTTGAAACCGGCACTAAAATCCGAAATCTCATTACCTATGCGGTGTCGGTTACCTTATTATTGGTAGCGGGTTTTGGTATTTACAATATTCTCAACATGTTGATTTACGAGAAAAT
The DNA here is from genome assembly GCA_945863965.1 of Chitinophaga pinensis. Classification (GTDB taxonomy): domain Bacteria; phylum Bacteroidota; class Bacteroidia; order NS11-12g; family UBA955; genus VMCP01. The sequence continues at coordinate 11,327 of CAMBBZ010000038.1, forward strand.
GAACGATATCGCCATTCTAAAAGCCATTGGTTTTTCTTCCGGCGATGTGCAGCGTGTTTTCATTTATCAAGCGTTGATTATTGGCATTATCGGCGGACTATTGGGTTTGGGTATTGGTTTTTTAATGTCGTATGGTATTAGCAAAAGTCCATTCGAGACCGTCGCCTTACCCACGGTTAAGACCTTTCCGGTTAATTTTAATATGTGGTATTATATAGGTGGGGCTGTATTTGCCTTGATCACTACTTTTTTTGCGGGGTATTTGCCTGCCAAAAAAGCGAGTAAAATTGATCCCGTATCCATTTTAAGAGGACAATAATGATGCTAAAAGTAGAGCGCGTAAATAAATTCTTCCACGACCCTGTTGAATTGCAGGTACTCAAGAATATTTCTTTTGAAATGAAATCGGGAGAATTTGTTTCTATTATGGGGAAATCGGGTTGTGGTAAAAGTACCCTTTTGTATATTTTGAGTACGATGGATTCGGATTACACGGGAGATGTTTGGTTGGGTTCACAGCTTTTTAGCCGCCTTACACCAGATGAATTGGCCGTTTTGCGTAACGAGCATATTGGATTTGTATTTCAGTTTCATTATTTACTGCCCGAATTTACAGTTTTACAAAACGTAATGATGCCGGCCTTGAAATTAGGAAAGAAAAGTAAGGAGCAAATTGAACACGATGCCATGAAACAACTGCGGTTATTAGACATTGAAGATCAGGCGCTTAAAATGGCTACCCGAATATCTGGTGGACAAAAACAACGGGTGGCGATTGCACGGGCCTTAATTAACAGTCCAAGTATCATCATGGGCGATGAACCCACGGGCAATCTGGATTCCAAAAATGCGGATATGGTCTTTGACCTGTTTAAACAGCTGAGTATAGAAACGGGCACCTCACTACTAATTGTGACCCATGACGACGATTTTGCCCAAAAAACCGACCGGGTAATTACCATGGCGGATGGCGAAATTATATCGCAATAGAAAAATAAAGTTTGCGGGGACTTCGAAAAAGTGGTATTTTTGCAATCCTTTAAGAAAGGTCGGATGGCCGAGCGGCTAGGCACAGGTCTGCAAAACCTTTTACACCGGTTCGAATCCGGTTCCGACCTCCAAAAAAAGCTGCTTGTAAACCAAGCAGCTTTTTTTTATGGGGAATTGGGCCTCCATATTAAATGGCCATCAGACGAAATTTAGAAAATATTTCCATTAGGGCCTAATTTTGTAATTATCACAAATCGTATTCTAAAATTTTATTACTTAGCAATAGGGGTAACGAGACTATCCTGTGTTCGAGTAAGTATGAATAATACAAAGCTTTGTATTGAAAGTACATCCCAATTTATTTCAGAGAATCTTTTTGAATTTGTTCCGAGTCAAGAAAGATTGAGTTTTCCGATTATCAAAAGATTATATTTAAAAATGAAAATTGGAATACAATTTGCACCTCTCAAAATATGTGATGGTATTATCATAGACGGCCACCATCGATATATAGCGGCTTGCCTTGCGGAAATCAGTTGCGAGTTTGTCCCTGCGCAAAGTAACTCAAACCTAATGGGGACAAAATGGCAATCTGTTAGAATTGTAACAGAGGATTGGGATACCGCGCAAATTATTCAAGAAATGAATATTACTGACGCCAAATACAATAATATCAACTTAGACACACTCAATCAATTAATTGAATAAAATAAGTAGTTTTGTATAATGCTGATATTTTTGGACATAGACGGGGTAATGCTACCCTGTAAAAGTTGGGTAAATCCCCAGAACTTATCAGATGGTTTTCCTGCATTTAGCAATAAGGCTATAGGAGTACTCAACAAAATAATTACCCCGGACACCACTATTGTTATAACGTCTTCTCACAAATCGCGATTCAATCCGCAAGAATGGAAAGACATCTTTAAACGTCGTGGAATTAATATCGACAACCTTTTTACTTTAGCTCCTCCTTCATTTGGCATGAGTAGAAAAGATGAAATTCTAAATTGGTTTAAATTCAATCCTTCAAATGAAGACTTTATTATCATCGATGATGATAAATCCCTCAATGATTTGCCCCACTCAATAAAAGAATCACTAATTCAAACGAGTGCCACAATCGGATTAACGGAAGAACATTTTGAGGAAATCGTATCTAAACTTAAAAGCCCAACCATAACGGCACCTTAAGTACTTACGCTTCAAAACCTCTTATAAAACAACGCCACTATCAACACCCCAGCGGCATCGGCGGCTAGATCGGCCCATTCTGCTTCCCTACCCCAATTCAATAAGTATTGGGCTATTTCAATCAATGCCCCCATAACAATCAAGGTTATAATTCCTAAAATAGGCTCTTTTGTATTGGTTCTCCTATTCTTTTCGGGGGAAATCAAAGGAACGGAAGCGTTTCGATTCAAGAAGAAAACCGCGTAAAGGCCGTACCAAATTCCCCAGAAACCAAAATGCGCAATCTTATCAATGGGAAGTCCCTCCAACCAAGTAGGTAAGGAAACGACATCGCCGGCCGATTTAGGTCGCAGGGTTAAGTATAAAACTAAAAATCCCCACGTTACCGCAGGGATTAATGATATTTTTGATTTAATGATTTGGATAATTTGAGACATAGACTAGGCGCCTACCATTTCGCGGTATTGCTCAGCACTCATTAATCCTTCGATTTGGTCGGTATCACTCAATTTCACACGCACCATCCAACCCATTCCATAAGGATCGGAATTAACGGTTTCAGGGGCATTTTCTAAGTGTGGGTTAACCTCTAAGATTTCACCAGAAACAGGCATATACAATTCGCTCACTGTTTTAACAGCTTCTACCGAACCAAATACTTCTTCTGATTGCAGGGTTTCACCCTCGCTGCTGATATCAACGAAAACAATATCACCCAATTCGCCTTGTGCAAACTCGGTAATACCAATTTTAGCTTCATCTCCTTCTACCAAAATCCACTCGTGATCTTTGGTGTACTTCAAATTTTCAGGAAAGTTCATATTAGTTTTTTTAGTGTTTCTTTTTATTCCAAATGATTGACAAAAGGGTACTTAATTTTTCACGTAAATCGTTTCGGGAAACGATAAAATCCAAGAAGCCATGATCCAACAAAAACTCACTGCTTTGAAACCCTTTTGGTAAGTCTTTACCAATGGTCTCGCGAATAACGCGCGGACCTGCAAAACCGATTAAGGCCTCCGGTTCGGCTATGTTAAAATCGCCCAACATGGCATAGGAAGCGGTTACCCCACCCGTAGTTGGATTGGTCATAAGCGAGATATACGGTACCTTGGCTTTGTTCAATAAGGCCAACTTTGCAGATGTTTTAGCCATTTGCATTAAGGAAAATGCGGCTTCCATCATACGCGCACCGCCAGATTTTGAAATCATCAAAAACGGTGTTTGCGTGGCGATACAATGATCAATCATGCGGGCAATCTTCTCTCCTACCACACTGCCCATAGATCCACCTATGAAGGCAAAATCCATACAAGCAACACCCAAAGGCGTTCCATTGATTTTCCCATAAGCAGTCCTAACGGCATCGGTTAAACCGGTTTTATGTTGGGCTACTTTAATACGATCGGCATAAGGGGCTGTATCGATAAAAGAAAGGGGATCGCCTGAAGTTAAGCCTGCATTGATTTCGGTATATTTACCATTATCGAACAATAAATGAAAATAGGCTTCTGAACCAATGCGGTCGTGATAATTACAGCTTGGGCATACATAAAGGTGATCGATCCAATCTTTGGAAGGAAGTACCTCTTTGCAACGCTTGCATTTTTCCCACAGCCCATCAGGGGTGGGTTTTTTATCTTTCGTTTTGGTTAAGATTCCGGAGAGCGTGCGAACGTACCACTTCGAATCAGAAGGGTTTAAATCGTCAAACTCATCGAAACCATGATCTTCCGTTGCCATGTGCGTTGTTTATGCAATGGTAACGGAAGCGTTCAAATACACGTCTTGAACGGAGTTCAACAATTGAATGCCTTCTGCCATAGGCTTTTGAAATGCCTTACGACCCAAAATTAAGCCAGAACCTCCTGCGCGTTTATTAACTACCGCAGTAGTTACCGCTTCTTCAGTATCGCCTTGTCCTTTACTCTCACCGCCAGAATTAATTAGGCCTGCGCGACCCATATAACAGTTGGCCACTTGGTAACGGGTTAAGTCGATAGGATGATCGGTTGTGAGTTCAGTATACACTTTCGGATGCGTTTTGCCATGTTTGGTGGCTAAATATCCTCCATTATTCGTAGGTAATTTTTGTTTAATAATATCGGCTTGGATCGTAACACCTAAATGATTGGCTTGCGATGTTAAGTCGGCTGCTGTATGATAATCGACTCCGTCTACTTTGAATCCGTTATTGCGGGTATAGCACCATAGAATAGTAGCCATGCCCAACTCATGCGCTTCTTCAAAAGCTTGCGCAACTTCAATAATTTGTCGGTTGCTATCGTCGCTACCGAAATAAATCGTTGCCCCTACGGCAGCGGCACCTAAATTCCATGCTTCGCGAACACTACCAAACATGATTTGTTCGTAGGTATTGGGCAAAGAAAGAAACTCATTGTGATTCAATTTAACGATAAACGGAATTTTGTGTGCATACTTGCGAGAATTCATGGCCAAAACGCCAAAAGTCGACGCAACGGCATTACAGCCGCCTTCAATCGCTAATTTAACAATATTTTCTGGATCGAAGTAAACAGGATTGGGTGCAAATGAAGCCCCCGCGCTGTGCTCGATTCCTTGATCCACTGGCAATATGCTTAGGTACCCCGTATTGGCTAAACGACCGTGGCCGTAAAGCGATTGTAATGAGCGCAATACTTGGGTATTGCGATTGGTTTGTGCAAACACACGGTCAACGAAATCTCCACCTGGAGCGTGAATGTGTTCTTTCGGGATGGTCGTGCAGGTGTGTCCTAATAAATAGGATGCATCTTTACCTAATAATTGTTCAATGTTTGTATGAGGCATGATAAATTCCTTTTAAACGATTAATTTTGGACAAAAATAACCATTTTTCCTCATGATTGAGATTCAAGAAGCACGCAAGGGTTCACAAATGTTGACCCTATTCGAAATACGACGTCATGTTTTCGTGATTGAACAAGAAGTAGATGCTGCGGAGGAATATGATGAATTCGAAAGCTGCAGCACCCATTTTATCGCTAAATA
>CAMBBZ010000039.1 GCA_945863965.1 Chitinophaga pinensis
AAGAACTTGGAGCTACTAACAATCCGATTGCCCCATAAAAACATCATTTCAAATCCCACTAGATCCAAAGATTTTTAGCTTATAGCTCCATAATAAAAGAGAAATAAAACGTATATTAGTTTGCCAAAATGAGATTTATTAGCCGTCAGTCACCAAAACTCCTACCCCTTCCCCATTTTGGGTTATATCGCCTTGTCATGGTGGTATTGACCCTAAACTTCTGCCACGTTAAGGGCCAAGATGTTCCGATTGCTGTCTATCAATTAAAATATTGGGTGAATCCATACGAGTATCCGATTGGGGGAATCCATTTGGACAAAACCTCTAAGAAACTAAAAAAGTTTATTGCTGAAAATTATGTTGCACCGGTATTGAACTCTGGTAACGACGACGTTACTTTCTTCCCCCAGTGGGGATACGACAGCATCCGATGCATACCTAAAACGTTCAAAATCAGTCCTTTTTACATCCAAAAAACCGAAGTTACCAATGCCCAATACCAACGTTTTTTAGCGGATAGCAATAGTCGTTTTTTTACAGAAAATAAAATCACGCCCAAGTGGGTCCACCCCGACACCAATGTGTGGTTAAGCAACAACACCTATATGCTGCCCTTTGTGAGTTACTACTACCAACACCAAGCGTATGCCCAATATCCCGTTGTAGGCGTTTCTCAATACCAAGCCACCCAATATTGTAACTGGTTAGAGATCCAACTCAATCAAATATATGAAAAATCACTACCGGAGGGTTATAAAATCATGGTAGACTTACCTACCCAAGCCGAGTTTACCAAATCGGTTCATGCTACCCTAATTGAAAGTGCGAGCGGAACCAAATGGGTAGGAGATCCGGTAAAAAAATGGGTGCAGAACCATTTGGGGGAAATAAATATGGGACCTATAAAAACATTGAGAATGGCCGACTTATACGATAAAAACAGCAAGGGTTTTTACATAATGAGTACAGATGGCAATTCCAATCAGGTACGTCACTTACTGGGGAATGCAGCCGAATGGACGTCGACTGCCGCCAAAGGCAAATTATTCAACAACTTAGAATACGTATATACCATGAGTGAACGCTTAATCCCCAATCCCGATATTACGGCTACCAAGGAACAGCTTGCCCCATATTTGCATCTCGATTCCGACTTAAAGTCCCATTTCATGGTAAAAGGCGGTTCTTGGAACGATGAGTTTCACTACATAGACCCGAGTGCGGTTCTCTTTCAAAGAGGCGATTATAAAGCCGCGCATATTGGCTTCAGAACAGTAATACGCGTAGTGGCTAAGGACTAAATAAAAGCGGCAATTATTATTCCGCGCATATTGGCTTCAGAACAGTAATACGCGTAGTGGCTAAGGACTAAATATTAGCGCGGAGGACTATAGTCCTATCACTTCTATCTCATTTTTTATAATGTCTTCCAAGGTTTCAGCCTTGCGAATTAAGTGTAATTCTCCTTTGTAGCACAATACTTCAGCAGGTCGTAACCGCGCATTGTAGTTATTGCTCATGCTGAAGGCATACGCCCCTGCATTTTTAATGCGCAAAATATCGCCTTCTCGTACTTCGGGAATCTGACGATCGTACCCAAGGGTATCTGTTTCACAAATATATCCTACTACGGAATACAAACGGGGAGTCCCGGAAGGATTCGATATGTTCTCTATATGGTGATACGCGTCATAGAACATCGGCCGAATAAGGTGATTTTGGCCGCTATTTACTCCTACAAACACCGTAGACGTGGTGGTTTTTATTACGTTAGCGGTAACCAATAAAGATCCCGACTCCGACACGATAAATTTACCCGGCTCAAACCATAGTGCCAAGTCCTTACCATAGGCTTTGCAAAAATCAGTAAATGCTACTGAGATTTTAGCGCCTATTTCCTCAATGTCTGTTACGATATCTCCGGTTTTATAGCCCACTTTAAATCCCGATCCAAAATCCATAAATTCAAGGTCTTTAAAGGGCATGGCGGCTTCAAAAAGAAGCTCCGCCCCTCTAAGGAATACTTCGGCATCTAAAATATCGCTACCCGTATGCATATGCAATCCATTAACATGAATCTTGTGCGTTTCCACTACACGCTGCACGTGACGCATCTGATGGATCGAAATACCGAATTTCGAGTCTATGTGCCCAACCGAGATATTCGAGTGACCACCGGCCATAATATGAGGGTTTAAGCGTATGCAACAAGGAACGGTATTGCCATATTCATGACCGAACTGATCTAAAATGGAAATATTATCGATGTTTATAATAACACCCAGAGCTACGGCTTCTTTAATTTCTTCGAAGCTCACGCAATTGGGCGTATACATAATTTGATTGGCCTCAAATCCTGCTCGTAAGCCCAGATGAACTTCTTCGATAGACACGGCATCTAAACCCGAACCCAATTTTTTGATAATGCGTAAAATATTCACATTATTCAATGCCTTCATCGCGTAATGTAGGTGCACATTGACGCCATTAAATGCATTTTTCAATCGATGGTATTGGAATTCGATGCGTTCACCGTGATATACATAAATGGGAGAGCCGAATTCTTTAGAGGCCTTAAGAAGTTGAGTTGGGGTTAGGTCTTTCATATATCAAAAAAAAAGCGGGGCAAAACCCCGCTTTTAACTTATAAGTGGGTAATTATTTATTTAATTTTCTTTTTTGATGTGAAATCAACAACTATAGGCGTTGCGATACATATCGAAGAATAGGTTCCCGCTATTACACCGATTAACAAGGCTAATGAGAATCCTTTTAATGCCGCTCCTCCGAAGAAGAATAAGTTAAGGAGTACAAAGAACACCGTTGCTGAGGTTACTACGGTTCTACTTAGCGTTGAGTTAATGGCATTATTGATCATCGTTGCATCGGAACGATCGTTTTTGCGCATGCTTAGGAACTCACGTATCCTGTCAAATACAATTACTGTATCGTTAATTGAGTACCCTAATAGGGTTAACAAAGCCGCAATTAAATGCTGATCGAATTCCGTAGCAAATGGCAATATTCCATCTAACAACGCAAAAGCAGCCAGTACAAACGCAAGGTCATGTATCAATGCGATTGTAGCACCAAGTCCATATGCCACACTACGGAAGCGCACAACAATGTACAAGAATATACCTACGATGGCAAGGATTACTAACAAGGCACTCGTATTGCGTGTTTCAGTCGCAATAGCGGCACCAACAGACGTGCTTTGAAGTATGGGACTGTCAGCACCCTTAGGTGTTTTTAAATCGAAACCCTTTAGCGCGGCTAATAAATCTTCACGCACCCGATCGCGTTTGTCTTTGCCTTCATCGTTTACTAAATACGTAGTAACTACTTTGAATTGACCATTAGATCCGAATAATTTAACTTCGTTGCTAGACTCTGCCAACGTGTTATCAAGAGCTTCCTTTATATCTTCGGTTGTGTATTTTTTAGTTTCGTCGAATTGAATAATAAACGCATTACCCCCTTTGAAATCGATACCCGTTGTGATACCGCCTTTCATAATAAAGGCAACGGTTCCCGCTAAAATAAACAAACCAGAGAATATGTAGAATTTCTTACGATTTCCTACGAAGTTGTAATTCTTGTTCTTCAAGAAATTGCGATTCCAAGAGGTGTCGAAGCTAATATCTTTACCCTTAGACACACGACTTTCCAATAACCAACGGGTGATGAAAAGCGCGGTAAACATCGAGCTAAAAATACCGATTACTAAAATAATGGCAAAACCATAGGCAGGACCCGCTCCAGCAAACGTTAAAATAACACCTGCTAAAAGGGTGGTAATATTCGAGTCTACAATAGCACTTAGCGCATATTTAAATCCAAGTTCTATAGCGGCTTTTAAACTCTTGCCTTCGGCAAGCTCGTCTTTGATACGCTCGTAAATCAATACGTTAGCATCCACAGCCATACCGACTGTTAAAATGATACCTGCAATTCCAGGAAGGGTTAGAGCCGCTCCAAGACTGGATAGCACTCCCATTATTAAAAACACGTTACCCAATACCGCCACAATAGAAATCCAACCGGCGCGGTTATAATAAAGCATCATAAATACCACTACCGATAAGAAACCGATAAGTAATGAATTCAAACCACTATCGATAGACGCTTGTCCTAATGAAGGTCCTACCACTTCACTTGCCACGATGCGGGCAGGGGCGGGCAGTTTACCTGCTTTCAAAACGTTGGCTAAATCCTGCGCTTCACGAATGTCAAAATTTCCAGAAATCTGCGAGTTTCCACCACTAATTTTCTGGTTTACCACTGGGGCGGAGTATACACGGTTATCTAAAACAATGGCGATGAAGTTACCTACGTTAGAACCGGTAACCTGAGCCCAACGAGAAGCCGCTGCAGGCGTCATTTGCATGGTCACCTCTATTTGTCCTACTTGGTTGGTATTTTCACGCGCATCTTCAATTATATTCTCATCATCTGAGGCCAAAGCCGCATTGCCTTCGCGATCTTTACTTAAGAAGTACACCAAATAATCGTTGGAGTTAACCACTTCTTTACCATTGGCATCGATATCGGTAGGCTTGGCGCTGTAAGCTACTTTTACTGCAGGGCCTAAAATATTTTGATATTCTTCCTTAGAAAGTAAATCATCGAGTAAACGACGATCGGCGGCGCTTACCAAAGCCGTAGCAGCACTTTGTCCATTACCGAAGGGCTTTAATATTTTTCCCACAGAAGAAATACGGGTTGGAGCAACAACCGAATCTTTATTAGCCGTTGTATCCGTATCTAAATCAATTGTATTACTAGCCAAAGAGCTCAAAACACGAGCCGCTTCTGGACCACTGATTACTTCGTAAAATTCTAATTTGGCACTTTTCTCTACCAATTCCTCCATCCGGCGTGGATTGTCTACACCTGGTAATTCAACACTGATGCGACCTCCATCAACCTCTTGTACAATTGGCTGTGTTACATTGGCTTGGTTAATACGTTTTTCAACGACCGATTTAACATTTGAAACGGATGTTTTGATACTTTCTCTTAAATAATTAACCACTTCAAGGTCATCACTTTCCGCCTTTATTTGAGAATCATTACCTTTCACAAACAACACCGATAATTTACGGTCTTTGGCAACACTCTTAAATGCGCTGGCAAACGCCTCAACATATTCTGTTCCTTTATCGCGTGATTCAATATTGGCCTTCTCAAGCGCTTTGATCAAATCAGCATCGCTAGGATCGTTCGCCAAAACCTTGATTATAGCGTCTTTTTCTACTTCCAATATTACGTTCATACCACCGCGTAAATCAAGACCTAGGTTGATTTCGCGTTGCTTACATTCGTAATACGTGTAAGATACCATGCCAAGGAAGCTGTAGTAATCTTTGTTACCTAAACTGTCGATATATCGACGGTAAGTTTCTTGTTCGTTCGCTCCATTTCGGGCGGATTTCTTTTTAGCAAACTCCAAGGCTTCCTTTTCAAAGCTCTTTGCTTGAAAGGTAAAAGAAAGTTGAAACAGGGATGCCAACGCCAAAACGATGGAGAAAACTACGATTGATTTATTGCTTTTCATCAGAATTCGATTCTCGGTTAAATAATTATAGGGTCGCGAAATTACATAAAAAAACATTGAAACACATTACCCATATATGCTTCCGCTTAATTTTTCCAAATTTTCGAGCCAAATATGGGGATCATGGTCCATACATTTAAAATGTTTTTGTGGACATTCTGAAAATCCAAGCTTAGAACAGGGCCTGCACGACAAGCCTTCAACCTCCATCGAAATGATTGTCCCCCCAGAACTTTTCATGGGAGACTGCATGCCCAATTTGGGACTCGTATTGCCCCAAATCCATAATATATTCACGCCCAATGCGGCCCCAATATGAGCCAAACCCGTATCCCCCGAAATGAGCACCACTGCATTTTTAACCACCCATGCAGATTGACCTAAGCTTAATTTTCCGCACAGATTGATAAAACGGCCTGGAAATTCCCTTTCCAAGGATTCTGCCATGTGAGTGTCGGCTCCCCCACCCAACAATACAAAAGGGACTTCATGTTCGGTCTCTTTAAAAAACCTTAAATATGTTTTTAAGGGAATTTGTTTCGTTGCAAATGAACCTCCCAAAGCCAAGGCGTAATACGATTTAGGGAGTTGGTTGAAACCGCTGGACCGTATTTTGTCTTCCTCAAATTCTTGTAATCCAAAAAAATCAAGTCCCTGACGGTCGTCTTCTATTCCCAAAACCCGCAACATATCGGCATAACGGTCCACTATTGGGGTAATTTTCAAGAGTGTTTTTTTTGTTGCCACCAAAAGCAGTTTGCGAAAATTCTGTTTATCTAAGGTTATAGATGGACAATCCCAACGCAACATTTTGACTTGAAGGGATCTGAGATTGTTGTGTAAATCGAATATCACATCGTAGGGCGTTTGTTTCCAAGTTTTCGAATCCTGCGGAACACCCCAAATGAGAATGTTTTCGATATGCGGATTTCCTTTCCATACAAAATCAAACTCTTTTTTTGTGAGTACATCAATTTTCGAATTGGGAAATTTGTTTTTCAAATTTCGCAACACGGGACTGCATAAAACAATATCGCCAATTGAACTAAACCGTATAATGAGAATATGCTTCAACGGATTATTGATTTCGGCGGTTCTTTAAAAATTGCTCAAACGCCTCCAATGGCATCGCGTTGAGGGTGTTAGCCGTTAATAAACCACCTTTTCTTGCAGCCAAGGTACCAAAGAACATATCGTGATACCCTTGTTTTTCATGGGCGTCAGGATTGATGCTAATGAGCACTCCCTTCTTTTGCGCATAGGGCAACCAAGTCCAATCGATATCTAAGCGGTACGGATGTGCATTCAGTTCAATACAAACGCCATTGGCCGCGCATGCATCAATAATATAGGCATGATCAATCGGATATCCATTTCGAAGCAATAACAAACGACCGGTTGGGTGTCCTAAAATCGTGGTATATGGATTTTCAATGGCCTTCACGAGTCGCAAATGTGCTTTCTCTTGGTCCATGTTCAAACCCGAATGTATCGAGGCCACCACAAAGTCCAATTTGGATAAAATCGCATTCTCATAATCTAAAGATCCGTCGAATAAAATATCACTTTCAACGCCTTTAAAAATTTTAAAGGGCGTTAATTCTTCATTAAGGGCCTCTATTTCATCCATTTGTTGGAGCAGCCGCTCCGGTTTCAAACCACCGGCATAGGCGGCGCTTTGAGAATGGTCACAAATTCCTAAGTATTCAAATTTTTGACTCTTGGCATATTCCGCCATCTCGCGCAAGGAATTTAACCCATCACTGTAATTAGTATGGTTGTGTAATACCCCTTTTAATTGCCCAAATTCCACAAATCCTTCGCGAGGAAAGTTGGGATTGAGTTCTTCCTCGCCCTCTCTTTGTTCTGGGGGAATCCAAGGAAAACCTTTAACTCCATAATATTGGGTTTCGTTGGAAAACGAATCGCTACGCGTATAATTCAATTGGGTTAAATGCGAGGCGCTTCCAGTAGTTTCAAACCATTCTCTTTCGTAAGAATCGGTATCGGTACAGAGCAATAGCACGGGATACTGTGCGTTCAGCGTAGCGGTAATTTCCCCATCGTTATATTCAGAGGGAATATTTTGTGAATCGCAAAAAGCTAGCACATCGTTAGGATCCACATCACAAATAATTTCGATTTGCTCTAATACCGTAGCGGCTCTTCTGAATGCCCCGGTGTACGCAATTTGTGCTTCGGGAAACTCTTTTTTGAAGGCTTCTAGAAAGTCAGTTGCCGGCTGCCACAGGCGGGCATAATGCCACTTCCCTTGGGCCATCAACGAAAATTCGATACTGCGTACAATTTCTGCTTGTGTCTTAATTCCAAAGCCTTTAACCTCAACCAATCTATTTTGCCTACAGGCGTCTAATAGGTCTCCCACCGTTTCAATTTGGAGGGTATTCCATATTACAGCTACTTTTTTGGGACCGAGCCCTTTAATCTGTAAAATCTCTACGATACCGGGCGGCGTTACCGCCATTAGGGCATCGAGGGCTGCCATGGATCCGTGGGTGCTAATTTCTCTAATGCTTTCCACCACGCTTTTCCCTACACCTGGAACTGCCAACAGGTCCGCATCGCTCATCAAATGATAGGGTTCTTTTATTTTTTTCAGATTGAATGCAGCCGAGGCATATCCGCGAATTTTAAACGGATTTTCGTTATGCAATTCTGCAATTTTCGCATACACGTTCAACTTTCCTAGTATTCCGGCATTATCCATCATGGCGCTTGTCTGGTTTCTGAAAAAATCACCGTAGCTATTTCAAGGTATTCAACGGCTTTATCGATATCAACCATTATAATCGTATTAGGATCTTCCGTCTGTAGATAAATTACATTAATCGGACTGCTGTCTTTTTCTTTTTTTAGGACTTCCAATCCCAAAATGGCAAACTTTCTTCCTTGGTATTCGATGGGCAATTCGGCCGCATCAAAATCTCCCCGAAAAAAATAACGATAAAAACCATTACCCGTGGCGGAGTCATAGGTATTATACTTTTGTGTAAACGCATCATTGGGCAACGGGGAGGGATCCCAGCGCGTTTTTTTGAATATATCAATAAAAGCAAACGCCTTCGCTGACTTTGGGGACCCAATTACTAGGGTATCGCCAACAGAAATACTAATTTCTTCTTCTTCTGGTGGGGCCGTACCCAATTTTGTATCTACTTGGGCGGCTACAGGAACGATATATCCTATAAATAACCCAACTAGACAAAAGGTCCTGAACACAAGTTTTAAAACAAGCATAATGTAAAGTTACGCAAAAAAAATCTACGTCTAAACGACTTGGTTTGAATTTGCGAAAACCGCAAATCTTTTATGCGTTTAAGATATCGCCGATTGAATTGTCGTAGGGTTGCTTGAAGGTGTCAAGCGTACCCCAATGCATTCCATTGACTTCAATTTCGTTATCTGTAACTGTTCCTACATGCAAAGCGGGCACCTTAAACTCTTCAGCAAGGGCCATCAATTCAGCAGAAAATTGAGCGGGTACAGATACGATTACGCGGCTTTGATTTTCACCAAATAATGCCGCATCCAAGCGCAATTCGCGTGGCGTGCATACATCAAATCCTAAATTACCAGCCATAGCACTTTCCAAACACGCAATGAAAAATCCACCTTCTGAGATATCGTGCACGCTTTGAACTATTTGTTTTTGGCTCAGCGCTTCCAGTAAGTGGTGTAATTGTAGCTCTTCGTTTATGTCAAAATCTGGACAGTTAGACAGGGCAATATGGCGCAATTTAGCAGTATATTGAGAACTACCAATATCGTTCTTCGGGCTTCCCAAGAGAATAATGGCGTCGCCGGACGCTTTGAAATTCAAACTCATTACCTGCGCCGGATGTTCAATAATTCCCACCATTCCGATAGTGGGGGTTGGGTAAACCGCTTGTCCGTTGGTGTTTTGATTGTAAAAACTCACGTTACCTCCGGTTACGGGCGTATCGAATGCCCTACAGGCAATGCCCATGCCTTCAATGGCAGATTTGAATTGGAAATATACGTCTTCACTATATGGATTTCCAAAATTCAGGCAATTGGTTATGGCCGTAGGCACACCACCGCTGCAGCGAATGTTACGAGCGGCTTCAGCAACGGCAATTTGAGTACCTTTATTTGGATCTGCATGCACATAACGGCTGTTACAATCGACGGTTAGGGCCAAGCTTTTGTTTGTGCCTTTAATTTTAACGACCGAGGCATCGCTGGGCAAATTGGTTGACTGGTTTACCGTTCCGACCATTGAATCGTATTGTTGGTAGACCCACCGTTTGCTGGCAATATTAGGAAGGGCTGCTATTTGCAGGGCAAAGTCACGCGCTTCGGTTAACGAAATATCATTGATTTTATGGATGTCAAAGGCTTCTATTTCCTTAAGGTATTCTGGTTCTTTCCAAGTGCGGTTATAAACGGGTGCGCCACCGCCGAGCACTAAAGATTCTGCAGGGATATCGGCTTCGAGTAACCCATTCATGAAATAGCGAACGTGTTTGGTATCGGTCACTTCGCCAATGTGCGCAAAGGTGAGATCCCATTTCTTAAAAATATCTTTTGCGATGGATTCCTTGCCTTTTTCAACAATTACGAGCATGCGTTCTTGACTTTCGCTGAGTAATAGCTCCCACCCTTTCATATCGGATTGACGCATGGGTACTTTATCTAAATGGATATCCATACCCACATCGGTTTTAGCACTCATTTCACTGGTACTACATGTAATTCCAGCGGCGCCCATATCTTGCATACCCACTACAACATCGGCTGCTATAAGATCCATACTGGCCTCTAAAATCAATTTCTCCCAAAAAGGATCACCTACTTGCACGCTTGGAAGGTCATTAATTGAATCTTCAGACATGTCTTTACTGGCAAATGCGGCACCATGGATACCGTCTTTACCAGTGGCAGAACCAAAAATAAACACGGGATTGCCTGGACTTCCTGCACCTGCTGAAATACTTTTGCCTACTTCAACGATGCCCACGCTCATGGCATTCACCAATATATTTTGTTCGTAACAATCGTCGAAATACACTTCCCCCCCAACAGTTGGGATACCGAATGCATTGCCGTAATCACCGATTCCTTTAACGACCCCTTTAACGAGCCATTTGGTTCTATCGGTATGTATGTTTCCAAATCGCAGCGAGTTTAACTGCGCGATGGGTCTCGCACCCATGGAAAAGATATCTCTATTGATACCACCAACGCCGGTAGCGGCCCCTTGATACGGTTCAATAGCGCTAGGATGATTATGGCTTTCTATTTTAAAGCAACAGGCCAAACCGTCACCGATATCTACAAGTCCTGCATTCTCCTCCCCTGCTTCTGCTAACATTTTACTGCCTTCTTTGGGCAATTTTTTTAGCCAAACGATGGAGTTTTTATAACTACAATGCTCGCTCCACATAACTGAGTAGATAGAGAGTTCTGTAAAATTGGGTTCGCGGTTAAGAATTTCGCAGATCTTATGATATTCTTCTTCTAAAAGACCGAGCTGTTTGGCTTGTTCCAAGAGGTGGTGGTTCATCTCCACAAATTTAAGAACTTCCGCAGGGAAATAAGGAAAAAAGTTTGAAGCGTGTTAAGGAATAGCCCAAACAGGGTTACAATATGAACAACGGTGAAACTGTAAAAAAGCCGTAATTAACGGAACAATAATACCACATTGTTATAGGAAGATCTGCGCACACGATCGCCTACTTTTTGCTCATACCGGTACATGTAGGTATAAAGACCTTCCATGCAGGGTTCTCCATTGGCATCGCCATACCATTGGAAACTTCCGCTTCTTTCGGAATCAAAGACTAATTCCCCCCAACGATTGAATATTTGCAAACTTAAAGGATCGATATCGCGACCAATAATTTCGAAGTAATCGTTGCGACCATCGTTATTCGGGGTAAAGGCTGTTGGCGGGAAGATGTCACAAAATCCGTCGGAAACCCGTAACGTCATATTATCGGTAGCGGTTCCGCAAGCATTACTTACCGTAACGGTATAAACACCGGGTTGGGATATGTAAATTACGGTATCGACAACACCAGTACTCCAGGTAATTGACGCATCCGGCCACTGCTGTACCAAACGCAATAAAGAACCCTTACAGATGAACGTATCTTGAGGAAGTTGGGCTTGTGGCGTTAACGCTTCTTGAACGTTAATGGTATCGGTCCACGAGCACCCGTTATTGTCTACCTTAGCCCAGTATTTGCCTTCATCGAAGAGCACTCTTGGGTTTGAAGTGGAGCCGTCTTCCCAAAGCAAACTCCCCGTAGCTCCCACAAAAATATCGAACGACGCACCATCGCAAAGAGTGGTATCTCTACCTAAACTGAATTGGGGTCTTTGAACGATAGTAATGGAGGCGGACATGGAATCGGGACAAAACAAATCGGGAACAACAAACTTGATGTTGTGGCTACCTGCAGGACCAGGCAGGTAATTATTGCCATTAAAACTCCCTGAAGTGGCAGTAAACTGGCCATTAGGCGTATTGGGAAATAACGGTATAGAAGGACCATTTTCGCAGGCTTGGCTAGGCAATCCTGAAAACGAAGCTGTAACATTCGGCTTCACGGAAACGTACACAGTATCTTTCGATTTGCATCCGATGGTACTTTCTGCTTCGTGTATAATTTGATAATTACCAACGGCCGCATACGTATGAACTATTTTTTTATTGGTAGAGGTGGTTCCATCCCCTAAGCTCCAAGAAAAAGCAATCAAACCTGGGAAGGAATTATCAAAAACAAAACTATTCCCTTTCAAACACTGTATTGTATCGTTGATATCAATTCCGCTAGACGGTGAAGGTATTACTTGAATGATCAACGAAGTTGTATCGGTACAACCCGTTGGTTTGTTGTCAAAAAAAGTTTCACTTTTATAACCGATACGGTAGGTACCTGGTTTGGTGTATTTCTTTACGGGTCGTGGTATAGTGGAAGAGTCAGAAGCAGAGAAAAACCAAGTGCGAACGTAGGCCATTTGAGGTAAATTCTTAATGGTAGTTACGTCAGAAAATTTAAACTCATTACCTTCTAAGCATTGCTGTACCTGACCATTCATTTCAATCGGCTTACTTATAGGACGGGGAATAATGCGCACGGCCCTTTGATTGGTATAGTTATCTACACAGCCGTAACTCGGACTCGCAATAAGAGTAACCTGATAATTGCCCCCTTCTAAATATGTGTGGGTAACGTCTTTCCCTATTTTATCGTTTCCATCTTTTAATATCCATGTGTAAGTGATACCGGTAAAGGAAGAGGTGGATTTATTGGTGAATGTAACCAAATTGGTTCGGTCGCACGTATCCACAACAGAAAAGTCAAAGCTCAGATTCAGCCTTTGGGTCACAAACGAAAACGTGTCAATTTTACTTGTAAGATAATCGATGCTACCCGCCCCATCGTGTTCGATAATGGCAATGTAATAACGGGTATTGGTTTGCAAACCTTTAAGTTCAAAGTTATTGGTAATATTGTTAAAGGAAACGTAATTTCCCGTTCCTAATTCTTGTCCCGCTGTAAACGTATTAAATGCGGTGTAGCCTGTTCCATCGGTAGGAAATGCATTAACCGCTGAACCCTTCCTCACCACGACCATGCGCCAACCACCGTTTCCGTTTGTCCACGAAATAGTTGCTTTATCGCACTGAACCGAACCCGCTTTACCGTTGGTAGGAGCTACAGTCGGCTCGGCGGCCATTACAACCGCTGGAACCAAAAAGAAAACCCAAAGCAATAAAACAAGTCGCCTCATCATCATACAAATATATAAACTAAAGACGTCTTTACCTTACTTTTCGTTGTCTGCGACTGGAAATATCAATCTTTCAGCGGGTATTAAATCAAGATTCATCATTTTCAAAAACACCTGCGTTAGGGTAACCACGTCTTTTAAACAATAATGCTCGATCCGCTTGAGGTCTTTATCTTGATAATATACATCGGCCACCATACTGCCATCTATATCGTCTTTGGGGGTAGGAATACCAAACACAGCCGCTAGTAAATCTAAAGAAGTAAAACTCTTGAAGTCGCCCATTTTCCAGATTTCCATCGTGTCTAAATGGTTCACCTCCCAAGGTTTCTTCCCTGCATTATCCAACATACTTGGCAAGGAAATACCATGGATGAGCATACGACGTGACAAATAAGGAAAATCAAACTCCTTGCCATTATGCGCACACATTCGAGAATTTGGTGTACTAAAATAGACCCTTAATAAATCTGCGAAGGATTCCAAAAGACTTTTTTCATCGTCGCCCGCGAAGGATTTTAATCGCAAACTCGTTTGACCAGGGTAACCCGTTACAATACCCACGCAAATACAAACTATTTTACCAAATTCCGCGTAAATCGCGGCGCGATCGTACATATCGGCTGCCGTGATATTTTCCTTTATAAGGCTGTGAGATTTTTTATCCCAAAGCTTCTTCCAACGTGTATCAAGGTGGGCATAGGTGGGAGTCGCCGGAACGGTTTCAATATCGATAAAAAGGACTTTATTGATATCGATTTGTTTAAGAAGTTGCATACGTTGTTGTGATTGCGCGTTGAGCAGGACAAAAGTACGAATTGCGGAAAACTAATTTTCATAAAACCCTTACTATTGGTGAAATTCGCAGATAATCACATGGAAGAAAAACGCGCAAAACGCAAAAAACCCTCGGCTTTGCCCAGTATTTTGAGCTTAACAGCCGTAATGTTTATGTTGGGGCTATTGAGCACTAGCTGGTTGGCCTTTAAAGGACTGGGAAATTACTGGTTAGAAACTACGAGCATCGATATCTATTTCAACGACGATGTAAGTCCCGCAACCGTGACTCAATTCCAAAAAGAAGTAGAAAAAAAACCTTGGGTCAAACGGACACAATTTGTAACGCGTGAGCAAGCAATGAAAGAAATGGGAGACAAATACGATCCCAATTTCATGAATTATGCGGAGACCGTTACCCTTCCCTTAAGTTTAGAAATTTACCCCAAATCCAGCTACGCAACACCCGCATTCTTTCGCGACCTGACGCAATATTTCAAGCAACAAGAGCATGTGGAAGATGTGATTTTTCAACAGAATTGGTTAGAATCTATGACCGCCAATATGAAAAAAATCCAAGCAGCCGCCGGTGGAATTACTTTTATCCTGTGCTTAATTGCCATAGTCCTCATTCAAAGTTCTGTTCGTTTGGGTATTTTCGCCAATCGACATACCATAAAAAGTATGCAATTGGTAGGAGCCACTAACGGGTTCATCATACGGCCTTTTATTTTGAAATTTGTGGGTTATGCCTTGATTGCTTTCCCAATAGCCTTCTTGTTTGTTGGGCTTATTTTTTGGGGAATTCCTAATAATAGCGATTTGTTTCCGATGTTAAAAACCATCAATACGCACATCGATTTGCAACAATTAGGAATTTTTTCACTTTCTATCGCTATTTTTGGAGTCTTACTTGCAGCCATTTCCAGTTGGATTAGCACAAGAAAGTTTATAAAAATGAAAATTGAAAACCTGTATTAATGAAAGAAAAAACTAAAAATCAGACCCCTAAAACCGGTTCGTCGGACATGGTTTTCGGGAAAGAAAACTTTCTGTTTATCGCCATAAGCTTGGCCGTTGTAATCGTTGGATTCTTTTTAATGAGCGGTACCGAAGGCGATATTTACGATTTTCGACGTACCACTTTGGCACCTGCCGTGGTTATCTTAGGGTTTGGATTGGGTATTTATGCCATTTTCTACCGTAAGAAATGACCTTCCTTGAAAATCTGATCCTCTCCGTTGTGGAAGGCATCACCGAGTATCTGCCTGTTAGCAGTACCGGTCATTTAATGATGTTTTCGGAATGGATGAAATTGGAGGGAGAACAGCTCGATACCTACATTATTTCCATTCAATTTGGGGCCATCTTATCGGTGGTAGTGCTTTATTGGAAGCGTTTTTTTCAACCCAATTGGTTTTCATTCTACCAAAAATTGGCCGTTGGGTTTATCCCAGCCGCAGTTTTAGGATTGGCTTTCGATGACTTTCTTGAGAAACTGTTGCAAACACCGGTTATCGTTGGAATAATGCTAATCGCAGTAGGAATACTCCTATTATTTATTGACAAAATACTACCTGAAGGAACTAAAGAAGTAGACGATATTACACTCAAAGATGCCTTTATCATTGGCTCTGTGCAAACCTTCGCTATGATACCAGGTACCAGCCGCAGCGCCGCAACAATTATGGGGGCACTCGGACGTAAGTTGAGCAAAAAAGCGGCTACGGAATTTTCCTTTTTCCTCGCCATCCCTACCTTAAGTGCCGCAGCCGGCTATAAATTATTGAAAAATTGGGACGCCCTGAGCGCAGAAAACATAAGTGATATTGCCATTGGTAATGTTATCAGTTTTATCACCGCGGCTTTAGCGGTTAAATTCTTTATTCAAATCGTACAACGCAATGGTTTTAAATGGTTTGGCATTTACCGAATCGCCATCGGTGCCCTCTTTTTAATCACCTTATTATAAGCCTTATGTCCGTGCCTATTTGCAGTTTTAAGGCGCCTAAAATGAAAAAAATATTTTGTACAACAGCGGGGTTCCTCTCCCATTTGGCATCGCGCATTTCAAAAATGCGCACCTATTTAGGCACTTGGCTCATTCTGTGTTTTTTTCTTTTCGGGGGAAATTTTACTCCGCTTTCCGCACAATCACAATTGTCTATTGCGCGTTTGAAATATAGCGGCGGGGGCGATTGGTACTCCAGTAAAAC
>CAMBBZ010000040.1 GCA_945863965.1 Chitinophaga pinensis
GCTAGAATCCATCCCGTTAATCCCAAACGAATTAAGGGTATCCCGATTGGGAGGCACCTGCGCATCTGCAGCCCCAAAACGAGCGAATCCAAGCAGTATCAAAAGAACCCAACGCATATCCGACCCACAAAAATACGCTTTGTCGCGCAGCTACTTGCAGCACCCCTAAAAATCGATGACCTTTGTGTCATGTTTGGGGTCTATATCCACATCCCGTTTTGTCGCAAGGCTTGCACCTACTGTAATTTCCATTTCAGCACCAACCTGCGCAATACCGATGATATGATTAGGGCTATTTCGGGGGAAATCGAATTAACGGCACTACCCACACAGGGCATTAAAACCTTGTATTTTGGCGGCGGCACCCCTTCCCTGCTCGCTCCCAGCGCGCTGAAAATCCTATTTGAGGCCTTAAAAGAAAAGACCGATTTCAGTGGGATGACTGAAATTACATTGGAATGCAATCCGGAAGATATTAGTATTAAGTCCCTTAAAAGCTGGAAAGATTTAGGGGTTAGCCGATTGAGTTTAGGACTTCAATCGCTGAATAACGCAGAGTTACAGGCCATGAATCGGGCGCATACCGCCGAGCAGAGTTTAAAAAGTTTGTCCTTAATTGGAGAATTTGGTGGATTTGAGGTTTCTGTAGACCTGATTTACGGAACTCCATGGAAAACAGATCAGGAATGGCAGCAGGAACTTGAATTTATTTTGAATCTTGATCATGTGCAGCATCTTTCTGCGTATGCCCTAAGTATTGAGTCTAAAACACAATTGGCTTTTCAAATTAAGGCCGGAACGGTACTCGCGGGCAAAGACGAACGGATGATTGCGCAGTTTGAATTATTGCAGCACGAAATCCAGGAGCGCGGTTGGGAGGCCTACGAAATCAGTAATTATTGCCGCAAACAACACCGTGCCATTCATAATAGTCATTACTGGACCTTCGTTCCGTACTACGGCTTCGGTCCTTCGGCGCATTCATTCGACGGTCATCAACAACGCTACCACAACCATGCCAACAATGCGCGATATCTGAGCGAAATCAATGCCGCACAACTTCCCAGAATAGAAGAACGACTGAGCGACGCCGATTGTTTGAACGAGCGCTTGATGACAGGATTGCGCACCATTGATGGGGTGGAAATAGCCCAATTACATCGTTTTCATGGGGATTGGGAACGTGAAAATCGCCAGCAAATTTTGCACTTTATCGAGCAAGGCTTGCTCTACAAAGTGGGGGATGCATTGCAACTCAGTGCATCAGGGAAACTGATATCAGACCGCATTATTTCTGATTTGATGTGGGTAGAATAACGAATAGAGAATTACCGTTGGGGCGAATACAATACGCGCCGACTACCAACTGATCCAATGCAAATAGGGACAAGGTCGAATGCCACTGATCAAAAATTAAAATGCACACAATGTGATAATTATCATAGAACTAACGCAAAATTGAACTTATTTTTGTACCATCAATTATGAAAGACAGAAAAACCAATAACCAAATTCTAGTCCCAACCGACTTTTCAGACGTCGCGCGTTGCGCCGTAACCCATGCAGCCCGTGTGGCTAAAGCCTATGGTAACGAAATAACCTTGGTCTATGTCATTGAAGAAGGTTTTCTTGGCGGCATTTTTGCCAAAAGTCAAGCCGCTATCATGAAAGATGCCATCGCCACGAAACTCGATGTTCGAGCCAAAGAGGTGGCCGCAGAATTTGGAGTTAAGGTTTCAACCCGCGTTGAAACGGGAAAAGTCTACAAAACCATTGCTGAAATTGCCAATAACGAATTCTTCGATTCTATTATCATGGGAAGTCATGGCGCGTCGGGCCTTGAACAGATCATTGGTTCTAACGCCTCACGAACCATCCAATATGCCGAAGTGCCTGTAGTGGTGGTGAAAAGCAGCGATATTGGTCCAAAGGGTTACAAAAAAATCGTAATGCCTTTCGATTTGAGTATGGAAACCCGTCAAAAATTAGACTGGGGTATCAACATCGCGAAAAAATTCGATTCCGAAATACATATTGTTTACAGCGATTCCTCCGATGAATACCTAGATCGTAAAATGAAAAATAACATTGCCTTTATCAAAGGAGCCCTTGAAAAAAACAATGTAAAATATACATTATTCGAGTTCAAAGATGGTATTTTTGACAATTTTGCCAATGAAACCCACAGTTATGCCAAAATTATCAATGCCGATTTAATCGTAGCCATGACACATACCGAAAAAGGCATCGGCGAAATGGTCATCGGTACCTTGACTCAGCAATTGGTGAACAAAGCCGAAAACATCGCCGTGATGTGCATCTATCCTGCTGAAGCAGGGTTCAACTACGATTATTAATAAAAATATTTCCCCCATAAAAAATACCCCATCGCATCGCGTGGGGTATTTTCTTTTTGTGGGATATTAAACGCAGGCAACTATTTAGTCTTTCACCGCTGCCAGATTGTCTAAAACAGTCTAAAAGCGTGTAAAATCAAGGTTTTGCACGCTTTTTTTATGTTCTTCAAATTCTAAAAAAGTCTACGTTTGTCTATACTTTTGGTCCAGGATTCAGGGAGTATTATATTTCGGATTTTTTGGCAGAGAGTAAATTCCATTTTGTATTGCAAAAATGACCATACCTGCCAAATTATGTGAATTGGTCTTTCCCAATAAAGAACTTCTGTGCTTGTTGACTGTATGGATCGACATATTCAATTCTTCCGCCATTTCAACGGCATTTTTTTGCTCGCATAATAATCGAAGTATTTCAAAATCATTATCATTGAATTCTGATAATGATGCTTTTTTAAAATTGTGACTGTTTGCCAACATTTTAAAAGCAATTGAATCATTAAAGTGTACCGACCCCTTATAAACAGTATAAATGGCATCCATCAAATCGTCGGTTGAACTACCCTTATATATGATACCCTCAGCACCTAATTGCATAAGTTTTAAATTTGTATAAATTGATGAATTTGCCGAAAAAATCAAAATCTTGAAGCTATCTCCGTATTTTTCCCTAATCAGTTTTAACACTTCCAACCCATCCATTCGAGGCATCTCAACGTCTAAGATGATGATATCTGGTTTTTTGAATTTTAGCAAATCCAACAACTCAAATCCATCACAACATTGACCAATGATTTCAATATTGGGATTGGCTTTGGTCAAATTTTCGTGAATTGATGACCTCATCAGCGGATGATCATCGGCAATAATGATTCTAATTTTTTCCATAAGGTAACAAGAATTTGAAATTAAATCCTTTTTGCTCATTTGATTCAATCACCGTGCCTTTTAAAATATGCAGCCTTGTCATAATTGTTGTCATACCTTGACCCTTGGATTTAATATTTTTATTTAGCCCTTTGCCATTATCCAAATAAACAACTTCAACTCCATCAACCGCATTGGTTAAACTGATATAAATATTTGTAGCATTTGCGTGTTTAATAGTATTATTCAATAGTTCCTGAAAAATGCGATATAAGTTGCTGGCATTTTCATCTGCGAGATTGAATTCTTCATATTTAAAATCAATGTGAATTTTCGTAGCAAGTTGAACATCAGATATTAATTCTTGCAAAGCTTCAATTATTCCAAGTCTCATCAAAAATGCCGGAAAAAGCATTTTTGATATTGAAGAACATTTATCTGATGCTGAATTGCATAAATCTTCTAAAAGTGGTAATGACGCATCTTCCAGTCCATGTTTCTTATGCAGTATTTGCAATGATGCCAATTGCATTCGCATGAGTGTGATAGTTTGGCCAAGATCATCGTGCAAAATGCTACCTAGCTTTCTTCTTTCCTCTTCAATTGAAGTGAGTTGAACTTTATTGAGTTCAGATTCAAAATCTAACTCTTTCTCTTTCATCCCCAATACAACTCTATTTTTTGAATTTCGCATTGCCAAAATCAAAGCAAAACTAATCGCAAGCAAAAACAAGCTTACTACAAATAAAGTTATGGTATACTCACTCAACTTTTCCAAATTAAACCCATTAAGATAAAAAACTTTGACGCATAAAAACGAAGAGGTAAGAATACATCTAAAAAATTACTGTGTATAAAAGTTTCCTCGATAAAATACCTACCCAATCCAAATTTTACCAAATCTCCTATAAAATAAATCATTATTCCAAAAATTATAAAATAAATTGTCAACGGCACGTTGTCTTTTTGAAAAACACTGACGGCGATTTTACAGATCAAGACCAAAACAATCAAGCTCACCATTAACCCAAAATATGTGTATTCTATTGTATTTAAAAATCCATAGTTCGAGTACAAACCGATGCTAGCAGCAGGTAAATCCCATAGAAATAATGAAATAGCATATGCAAACAAAGTCAAATACAAGTAGAACAATAATTTATTAGAAAAGCCAGGAATTTTCAGACCTGTAAAAAAAACAAAAAACAGACCTATTGTCAAAATGCTATTAACCAATAATAACTCTAAGTTTGATGTAAAAACAAAAACATCCAATGCATTGGTTGTTATGTCAAGAACTCCCAAAATAGGAAATACTAGATAAGTCCTATCTTGGGAGTTTAATAATTTTATATAACCCAAAACGATGTAGGCTATATAAAACAGGTATTTAATACTTGAAAATTCCAATTAACTATTTAATGGATTATTGGTTGAATGATGCGGTGGATCTTCCTTGCAATCTTCTGCCAGAATTCCTTGGAATAGATCACTTTCATCTGCTTTGGCACCGCACAACACCAAAGTTAAATTTCCATTTTCTAAAGCAAAATAAAATTTTAATCCAACACAATCATTTTGATCTATGATTGCTTGAATTGCATCTTTTCCAAAAAAACCACCTATTTTAGAATTAATGTTAGCGTCTCGATACGCCTTAGTCAAAACTGAAGCTGCCGCCAAAGTTATTGAATGATTTTCGTTTGGGTTAAAAGCCATGCCACAAACAAAAGTATAATAAAAGGTGTAAACACTACTATAACTAGTAATATTTGATACTATATTTAGTATTCCTCACCGCAACAAAGTAACCGTGCTGCTGAATTCGTATTCTTGGTTGTTTCGATACGCCTTGATATGGTAGAGGTAAACGCCCTGTGGGACGCTCTCTGTGGGGGCCCAAATTCCCTCCGTATTGTTCTGTTCGTATACTTTTTGTCCCCATGAGTTGTATATACTTAGGGTAAAACGATCAAACCCGTAGTTGAACACCTCAAACACATCGTTCAACCCATCGCCGTTTGGTGTGAAAGCATTGGGAGCAAACAAGGTTGCTTGATATTTTAAGCACGACACATTGCTCTTCGACTCGTACCTACCCTGCGCACTTCGCGCCTTTATATAATAACACTTCTCGAAATTCTTGGGCTTAATGAAGTCTTTGTCGTTGATTGTTGTATCCTGGTTAACATCCAATAGCTCCCAACTCTCCGATTCCATACGGTAATTTCCAAAACTCTCGTAATTACCTACCCCTCCGTCGGCCGACCAATCTTCATAGGGAGACCAGGTCAACAACGCTGAAGCGAATTCTGATTTTGAGGCCGGTTCAATTTCCTTTACCCTGAGATATATGGTCTTACCTGCATTGCTCTTGTTTGCCACCCTGCGTTCGCAACTGTCCATCGCCTGAACTTCGTAAGCGTATGACTGGTCTATTTCAGTTGATAATTTATCAAAGAACTGCGTATCGTTCACCACCGCATGTGGCAGGCCATTGCGGTAAAGTTGGTATTTTGAGGCGTGCGGCACCAATTTCCATTCGGTCAAGACAGTTTCATTTGTTACCACCGTGCTGCGTTTGAGCTCAGGTCTATAGTCCACCGACACACCCTGTCGCATCAAAATCTCGACCGAATCTTGGGTTACACACCCAGATGGCCCGTATAACTTCTGATACAAGTTAAACTTTCCAGCATCTAGCATTGTGGCCTTGTTTTGGGCTTGCATGAATTTATTTTGGGGACGTAAAATCGGTTTAAACTCATAAATTGTAGAATCGGTTGGGTCTGTGTAGGTTCTTCCAAATTCAACCTCTAACGGAGTGCAACCTTCGGTCATATCGATGGCAATTCCTGGTCTGGGAGCTGGTAATATTTCAATATTTTGGGTGGTGCTGAATGTATCGGTGCAACGACCGTCGCTGACCCTCAATTGAACCTCAAATTTCCCCGATGTGATATAGGTGTGTTGGATGCTCCTTTTCGTGGGCATAATGTTATTAGCCGAGCTTAGCAGGGTATCACTTCCATCTCCAAAGTCCCATATCCATATATGGGCTTTCTTTTCCAACACGGAAGAGTCAGCAAATTCCACGGCTATCCACTGGCAACCTACGGTATTTTCCGTATGATATTTGGCAATAGGTTCTGGAAGAATTTCTACAGAATCCGAATACCAGACCCATCCACCGGCGGCGGTGATAGACTTCAACAACACCCGATATTTACCTGGCTGCTTGTATTGATGCCGTATTACGGGTTGCGATTTATGGCTCGCGCTGGAGTCTCCATCTCCCCAATACCACTTAAAGTGATCAAACCAATTGGTATCGGTCTCGTTGGTAAACTCATAGGTCAAATCATTGCACAAACTCTTATTGGTGAAATTGATGTAGTGATACGGGATGGGGGTGGCTGGGAAGTAGATTTGGTCATCTTCTATTCCAGTTGAGACTATACCTCTTAAATCTACTCCCTCCAAAACCCTTTTAGGATTTGAAATAGTGTAATAATCGTTAACTTTTTTCAACTCTGCAATATCAAATTGTCTAAATACGTAACTATTATTATCCTTTGAGATTATTTTCTGATAACTAGCCATGAATGCATAATTTTTCCCATTGGGCCCTAAAATAATATCTTTGAAAGCTTTACAGAGGTCACCTCCATTATTACAATATTTGGCATCAACGGAAATTTCGTAGTTAGATAAATTGATATTTTCCGTTTTTATAACAACTTCTAATAGATCACTATTTATTTGAATCTGATTATTTGTATTACAAGTTGTATGTGTTCTTTGAACTAAGAAAATCGAATCAGATTTTGTAGCGACGGCATTCTTTAAATAAGTCATGCCTTCATTTCTATATGTATCACCTTCACTAATTGAATCGGAAAAGACTTCAATAATATTCAAATCCTTCTCATTGTCGATCACGTATAATTTACTAGTATAAAAATCAACCTTTTTTTTAATTCGATCAATATGCACATAATTCCAATTTAATAATGTCCACTTACCAGAAGGAGATTGCACCAATTCTGGAGGAGAAATACCCGTAAAATACTCTTTCCAGATTAAATATGTTTTTTTATTTCTATCAATATATGCGGTAGTGAAAATTTCAACTTTTCTCAAAGAATAATTATTTGTAATATCTAATTCGTACAAATACCTATCCCATACGAATTGCAATTTAATTTGTTTCTTATTAGTCTCAATAACAATCAAATTACTTTGCACAAGTGAAGGATTCCCGTATTTACAAAAACCTGTGACACTTCTCTTTGATATTCTCTTACCCATAAAATACTTAGCCTCAATTACGCAAAATGAATCATTGTCAAAGGGGGGGCTTTCATTCCAAGATTTTAGAAAAAATTGTTCTTCAAAAGTTGTCGTATTGTAATTTTTTTTTACTCCGATATAATATAATGTAAATGTGTCAGTAACTCCAATTACAGAAGCAATACCTCTTTTTCCACCATATTGTGATAAATAGTCTATAGAGTCACCTTTGTTGTTATACAATACATTATTAAAAACATGTGCAAGCAATTGGCCATTGCTGTTAGAGATTGTTTGAAAGCCTTGTGCCTGTTTCTCAGTTAATACTACAAAGTCTTTTTCATTCAAACTAAACGAGACTTTTTTTGATTGGATTGTATCTACAGAAATATCTGGCTTATTGAAATCAATGTCATAATAAATAATTTTCTCCTTAGCTTTTGTTAATAATTCATTTTGAATGTTATAAAGCTCATTATACCCCTGAACCACCAAATGATTTCCTTGCTGGGCATTGGAAATACCCAGAAAGGAAAGCAATAATATGAGTATAAATGGTTTCAAGTTTTAGTTTGAAACGATAAATTTAACAGAAAACGATTGATTATTACTAAATATTCTTGCTACATAAATACCTGCTGTAACATTTCTTAATTCAACAGTATGATCGTCGACCTGCCTAAAATCTACTTCTTGACCACCGGTATTATAAATTTTTAGCCTATTTAATGGCACAGTAATATTAGTAAAACTTAACCTCGGTAATTCGGAGGATATTGGATTGGGAAATATTTTAAAGGTTTCATTGAATATGGACTCTGAATTACTTTCATTAATTTCAGGGTTTAATGTAATACCCAGATTATTGTCGATCAAAGGAAATCCATAAATCACTCTATTATACTCATCTTTGAAATTTTCTTCCTTGTAATTGGAATTAGGTGGTGGAACTGGAGGGAAATAGACAACGCTCCCTCCAAAACTCGTACTCAAATCACTTTTCCAGCGCGAAATATGACAAGAACTGGAATCTGGACAAGAATTATCAGTACTGACAGGCATTAAACTAACGGGTGCTGAAGTGGAGCCAACAATCATTTCAAATTTTGGCGTTTTTCGGTTAAGCACATCACAATATAATTTGTAATAGTAATTAATTGCTTCACCCACATACCAATCAACCGCATCAATTTGACCAGAGTTGCATATCGCTTCTTTTGCAAACTTATTACCAGCTTCTAAGTTTAGTGAACCAATATTTGTAATATTCGTGTACCGATTAAAACTCCAATCGGTACTTACATTGGTATTGGTATTGCAATTAATTTTAAGATTTGAACTTGCTTCATTTACCTTGAGCGCAATGTTCTTGTTGCTTTGGTAAGACATTGCGTTGGTTGAATTTTTATAGATTAGCGATGGGTTTATTGCGTTCAGGTTATCACTATTTTCTATGTAAATTCCGTGTGTAAACCTACTTAAATCATTTATTTGGATATCATTTTGTATGAGTTCAAATTGAGAAGTCCCTTTAGTGGAGATTCCATAATTTCCATCTAAATTGTATATAGGTTCTTTTCCTAAGTTCACATCACCTATAATGATCTCATTTTCATAAGCTATAATTCTATTCCCGTTTCCAAAATGCATGGCATGTCTGCAGTCTTCAAATCGGTTATTCAGTACTTTAATTGGATAACCCAAATAGTAATAGGGCTGTAGGAATGTAGCGTCTATGCCAACACTCAATTCTCTGAATATACATGGCGGCTCCGTTTGTGTAGGAGGTTGACATTCTTCCACGTTGCTAACATTCCATTGATTTTTCAATACAGTGAAGTTTGAATTTATTGCCTTAATTCCCGTTCCACGATAATTTCCAACAAAATTTGAAGCTGCGTCAGAATTAATGAATTGTGTTCCCCAAATATTCAATCCATTGATGCCGTTCAAATAAATATGGTTTTCCAATCCTTCATTAAATCCCTCTTCTACCGATTGCTGATAGTCAAATTTGGCTTTGATTATTTTTGATGAAGAGTAAAAATCATTTTGCATTTCTACACCGGTGCGGCAATTGGTAAATTTGGCATCACTGTTCTGAGAACTCCCGATGCTAATTTTGGTATTTTGATTGGATTTTATGCCCGTTATCGCCTCTTTAATTTCAGCAGAACCCATCAATAGTTCAGCTTTGGCCAGCCCCAATCCACCCGACATTAACTCAATTCCTTCCCAACTTCCACCGCATTCACTAACTCCTCTTAAAGTTACCCCGTTTTCAATAATTACCTTTCCACCTGGATAAACGACAATGTTTTTCATTGGTTCTGGACTACTTGCTATACCATGTGCAAATTCCTCAACGTGGGGAAATTGTAAGTCTACACCTTGCCCGCCCAAGAACTTTAATGTATAGCCAGGCTCAACAATAATTCTACTACCTACTATCCCGCTGCCGCCTATTTGCATAGTAGTTGGGTTGCCCGGTCTAGCACTAGACCACTGTTGCACACTAAAGTCGTGGCCATTAGGAACGTTTGAAATGAATTCGGTTGCATTTTGAACTGCGTTGGCTTGACAAAGAGAACCCCAAATAGCAATGTCAAGATCCTCATTCCCTGGAACAGTTTGATTTAGATCATTATAATTATTTCCTGCAGTGATATATCTTCCATTTTTTGCAACTATTAATTCAAACGGACAAATTCCACTTGGTCCAATACCGAGTTCTCTAGGTTGCCATAATAAAGCACTATTACCTCTATCTACTTTCATTAAAAAATAATGATTGGTTACCGTAGTGGGATGATCTGCATTGTTAGTGAGAACTATAAAATTATCATCATTATCTAGCGCAATTCTGGGATAATAATCAGATCCTGAAGAATGGGCTAAGTAATAAACTTTTTGGTTAGTTCCAGAAAAAAAAGTGTCTAATGTAAAATTTAAAGGATTGAATTTTAATTCTCTTATGTGCACATCACCAGCAATCAATTGATTAGAACCTGTAGGGGCATTGCCATTTTTTCTATCATAGGTATTTGCAGTATCTCCGGTTAAATACATATAATTCCACAACTCAAGTCCGCCTATATCGCCATTCTGTGTCTGACAGATATCGTAACCTTTGAAATTATAAGTTAACTCGCTATTGGTGGCAGGTTCAATATCCAGCTGGCTAAATTGAGGGATAGATGTGTTAAAACTGCTCGTGTTATCATAATGTTCTAATTTGTAATAATTAATGGTTGATAGTGGAATATTAGCCGCTCCATAATATACATTGAAATTGCCTACAAATGTCGGATATGAATTACCTTTATCGCTCCAACCCGTAAAAGCGATTCCAGTTGGTTCTTCATTGCTAACTTTAGGCATATCACGAGAAGAACTTCCACTCGGAAACAACAAGCACATCCCAAATAATTCACCATCAATATTGGTGCCATTACCAACCATAGTGGTTGTTAAATTCTCAAGTTGCTCGTCAAATTTAAAAATAGCCATTTGATTATTTTTCTGACCAACTCCTACATATCCTGTAAAATTACTCGTGCTTACATGGGCAATATCATTTATTTGATAGGTGTGAGTGGTATAGTAATCAAAAATTCGTGGAAAATTGGGCGTTATATTTCCTTGTTTATCAACCTTCATGACAAAGATTTTAGAACCTTGATAATAATACCCGAACGCCAAAAAACCATCAGATGTTTCTATGACCTTTGTATGAATCTCAGCCCCTTCAATGATAGCTGAATCTATAACAGCTGGAATACCAAATGGGGCAATTTTTGTGTGAGCACCAGGCTTTAAAAATTGATGCCATTTTATATTGAAATATTTATCATACTTAATCAATCCTGGATACTCCCTTTTACCGTTCACGGAAATATCATACTGCTCAATCGCTAGTAGTAAAAACAAAATCACCGGCACTTGACTCTACTCCACCATAATGCCAGTCTTCTAAAGTGATCGTGTCATTAGGATTATACCGTTCTGTGTAAATGGGAGACCCTTTTTGATTGATGATTTTGGGTTCCAAAGTCTGTGCACTGAGTGATTCAGAAGAACAAACAATACTAAAAATTAACCAATAGTAAATTGGCGAAATGATTTTCGTTTTTTTCATGTTATATAATTTTAAATTTTATTTTACTGTAATTGAACATTGAGTTTTAGGCTTATTAAAGAGGCTTCAATTTTACGGTGAAATAAATTTTTAAACATTATCATAAATAGTATAATTCATACTATTTATTGCATCTCTTGCCAATACGATTATTAGTAAAAATAATGGTATTTATATTACTTAAACTAAGAAAGTCAAACCCTATTGTTGCTGAGTGCAAATTGACCACTTATGAGCTACAAATCAACAATGTAAGATTGTAAATTAATAGTCAAATAATGAAATCGTTGTGCAAACTAATTATCCAAAACAATACTAAAAAGTAAAACAAGAAAAACACCCATATGAATATTTTCACAAAAATCACCGGCACTGCAATTGTGCAACATCTGTTAGATAAAGGAAAACTAACAGGATTGTTATTAGTTGCCGTTATTAACATGAACTGTTTATTCAGTCAAATAAATGGTTGGCCATCGTCCATTCATGGGTCTGCTGTCATTAGTAGCAACCAAACATGGGGCAATGATCGGGCAAGGGTTACTTCGGTATCTGGAACCGCTGCAAAAACGCTGTCTATTTCAAACGTTGTCGGGAGTTTTACCAATGGAGATTGGGTCATTGTTATTCAAATGTTGGGTGCTGGTATGGGTTCACATACTCTAGCCGAAGTTACATCTGTTGGTACAACAACTGTAGATGTAACGTCTAATTTAGTTGGTGGCTATACAAATACATGGCCATCATTTTCTTTTGGATCAAACGATAGGGTACAAATTGTTAAGGTAAGTAGATATTGGGATTTAACCATAAATTCGGGTATTATTACTTGTCCGGCGTTTGATATTACAACTAGTACTGGAGGAATTTTACCCGTAATGGTCGGTAATAATTTTATTATGAATGGGGGTTATTTTACCGCCCATGCCAAAGGGTTTCACCATCATTTTGCTAGCGGTGGTGGATTAGGTATTGGTGGTGCAGGTTCACCTCAAGCGCCGTCACACATTCCTTTTGGTTCTTGTTTAGGGTCTCACACAGCAAGTGTTGATAATAAAACTAATGGATCTTACGGTAACTTTGGGGAAATTGCATTTGGACTAATTGGTGAGCCCAATGGTGCATTAATCACTACTGGTATGTCGAATTTAAGGACTTCCCAAAATGGTATTTCGGGTGGCCTAGCAAACAATAGCCAAAATCCAGGCACCTCCAAAACAGGCGAAACTTATTACTGGTTTAGCCATTCAAGTTATCCAAATGACTTACATCTAGGTTGCAGTGGTAAATGTGGAAGCAATGCTGGCCAAGGGGCAGGTGGTGGAGGATTTGGTGGAGCTGGTGGACCTGGAGCCACATTGCCAGGAACTCAAGGTGTTGCCGGTAACCCAGGGGAACCAGGAGGTAATACTGGCAGTGCAGGCGTAGGAGGGGGAATTATTTATCTAAAAGTAGCCAATTCTTCGTTGAATTTTAGCAATAGTCACAAAAGATTTTACGCCTCTGCATCTTCTGGTCACAATGGAGGTAATGGCGGTCGCGGTGGCCGTGGCGGAAAAGGCGGGCTTGGAGCTGATGGTCAGTGTAATGGAGGGATTTTACATACCCCTGGTGGTATAGGTGGATACGGAGATGGTGGAATTGGAGCGGATGGAGGCGATGCTGGAACAGGTGGTTGCGGTGGAACCATATGGGTTGTTAAAAAAAGTGGTGGAACCCATTCCACCTTTGGTACATATGTAAACAATGCCGCTGGAATTAGTGGTAAAGGTGGAGCCCCTGGTTACACCCCATCCTACGAAAAAACTGAACGACCAAAAAATTACAGTCCTTTATTGGGCAGTATGCTTTGTAACCCGGGACCTACATTTACACATTTGCGTGCATCGACGGTGTGTGTGCCCCTAAGATGCGATTGTGATGAGGTATTCAGGCATTTAGGTTTAGATATGAATGGTGCAGTGACTACAACCACTGGTGGAACAAATTGGGCCATAACTAAGGCAGGACAGGCACCTGTTTATTGGAACCAATCGAACACATTATTTTATAATAAAGTCGTAGGTACATGTACCACAAAGTATGAGTGTAGAATGAAGAAAAATAGTTTATTTATAGATTTTATGAATAAAACTTTTTCACAATCTAACCTTCAAACATATACAGGAGCCCCTCTCAATATTGGCATTAATAAAACAGCTATGTCTGGAATTAACACTCAATTATATTATGGAACCCATTTAGTATTTGAGTATGACCCAAATTTAGATAGGTTGACAGATATAGATAATATTCAAAACCCATACGTAGATATAGATGTATGTCCTTATGATTATGATAAAACTAATGTGACTCAATCTCCTATTGGTGGCGGCGGTGGCGGTGGCGGAGAAATTCCTCCAATTGATGATGAAATTTTAATTATTAGTACACCAACAGGTGGTAGTGGAAATGATGGGATTTCACAAGTTGGTGGTAATTTTGAGGAAGAACTTACTTCATCCGCACCCCCATTAGAGGAAGATTATAATCAAGGTTTTAAACCAGATGGTAGTTTGTTGAATGAAGTGGGAACAATTGCCCTGGTCAATAAAATTGAAATTAAGAATGACCCTAAATTTGATATTGCTTATTACCTTTATAGTATGGACGGCAAAATGATGTATCATACAAAAAATGCGGATAATTTCACAATTTCAAATGTTGCCTCTGGAACCTATTTGCTTATATTAACCAAGGACAATATAAAAATTACACGAAAACTATATGTGCATTAACAAACACATGAATATTATAAAAAAAACAGGCCTAGTTATGTTACTTAGCCTGTTTTTATTCTTTGATAGACCTGTTTTTGGCCAACAATTTATTAATGGCAAATTAAGGTATAAGCCTATTGTTGGAGGTTACTTTAGTTCCCCTTTTGCAAGCAGTATGTTCATTTATAAAATGGGGGAAGATTACAAAAGATATTACGCGTTACAGGCCAGTACAACTTTGCAAAATTGCCGGTATTATTGGCAATCTGACAAAATGCCATACGTATACAATGAAATTCCTGGATTGGACACGCTAGATGTGCGTGGTGGTAATTTTGCTTATGCAACAGAAATAATCAGAATGCTAAAAGAACCTCCATTCATTTCAGTTAATGGAAATTTTTATCCTAATTGCCGTGCTGATTCCATATGTGAAATATCTCTAGGGTATAATTCGGATACCATGAGCAGACAAGGATGGAGTTTGGAACTCAATGCTCAATTAATCAAAGACAGTACATATACCTTGCAATTTTCAATCAGAAGTGGAAGATGGAATATTGATCCATTTTCTGAGAAATTTCATATTCAAAATTTAAATCCGAGAGCCAAATACCAGATTGTGGTTACACAGTCAAACGATAGAAATGAGCCCGGAGAGGAGTTGTGCAGGCTTGATAGGTTTGATATTGTGGGAAAAGATACTTTTCCTTTTGGGCCTGGGTATCCGTCTCGAGATATCGACATAGATGTGTACTATAAAATAAGAAAAAATATTACAGGTAAAAATAATGGAAAGTTTATAACTTTTAAAATTTACCATAACATTAGAGAAGATACATTTTTCCTATCTACTATTAATAATGTAAATTTATTGGAACCAAATTGTGAAAATTATTGGATCAATCAAGTAAAAGTTTTTACAACGAGCTTTCTGTTAGAAAGCCCAGTAAAAATATTGGGCGACACAGTATTGTGTAATACCTCAAATGGCAATATACTTCAGGCCAGCTCAAATCATAGTACTGACAAATATCTTTGGTCAACAGGAGAAACCACCTCTAGTATAAGGGTAAGAATGCCCGGTACATATTGGCTAAAAAAAGACAGAAACGGTAGCTTAGGCTATGATACCATAGAAATTAAATCAGCCCCATCCTACCAAACTATAAATATAGATACCAGTTTTTGTAGTAGAAATGTGGTTGCTGTAGGAGATTCCGTCCCTGGGGTAAGCGAGTATATTTGGAATACGGGTCAAACTACTTATGCGATACAGCCTGCAAATTCAGGGAGATATTTACGAAAATTAACAATGGGAGGTTGTTCATTCACCGATACGTTTAACACAGAAGTCAAACCCTCTCATACGGCTATTGCCGCAGGTGTATATAACATTTGTAAGGATAGTTTATTTAAATTAAAAAGTTCAATCTCACCTGCGAGTTGGTATGTTGATGGTGTATTGAAAAGTAGCAGTCCAGAATATAATATTATTGCCAGCGAAGCTCAAGATATTGTATTATTTACCACAAAAGATTGCGAGCAATATGATACGATACGTATCATTCCGATTTATTGCGGCCAACCTTCGACAATATATATTCCAAATGCTTTTACCCCAAATAGCATGGGCTTAAATGATACGTTTTATTATGTGGGTAAAGATTGGGAACTTCAAAGCATCAAAATATACGATCGATGGGGACAAAAGCTATTTGATGCCCCCATGGCATGGAATGGTGAGTATATGCAAAAAGAAGCCCCTGTGGGTATGTATATTTACACAATGGAATTCAAGCACATTCAAACAAATGAAGCGCGTTTCATCAAGGG
>CAMBBZ010000041.1 GCA_945863965.1 Chitinophaga pinensis
CGAATGAAAGGCATTATTAACTAGGACAAAGTTTCGGGTTTTGCGAAAATCAATTATAAATTGGACACCGTTACTAACTAAACCGAACGATTTTCAACTATCTTTTTAGCAGTGCTCCCTAACCCCAAACCCACCCAATTCTTAATTAATTCCCTTAATTTGCACCTGTGAACGCCGCATTCCCCATTTCATTACAACCCTACAATACCTTCGGTTTTTCCGTTTATTGCCGCGAATTGCACCTCGTTGATAGCCGCGAACAATTACTCGAACTGTTTCAAGCCGGACTCTTCCAGCAAAATCCCAAAATCATTTCGGGCGGTTCCAACCTCCTAATCACCGAAAATATTGAGGTACCCGTGCTCGTAAATCGCATTAAAGGCATCCATATTTCGGGGGAAACCCAGGAACACATTTACCTGCGCTTGGGAGCCGGCGAATCCTGGCACGAATCGGTCCTGTACGCCGTTTCCCATAACTGGGGCGGCATCGAAAACTTAAGCCTAATACCCGGCAGCATGGGCGCCTCCCCTATACAAAACATCGGAGCTTACGGCGTTGAACTCAAAGAAGTGTTTCACGAACTGGAAGCCCTGAATATTCATACCGGAAACTTTGAAACATTCAATGCTGCCGATTGCAAATTTGGATACCGCGATTCCGTTTTCAAGCAAGAAAAGAAAAATCAATACGTCATTATATCGGTTACCCTGAAACTCGATAAAAATCCCGTAATCCGAACGCAGTATGGCGATATCCAATCGGTTCTCGAGGCGCAAAATCTTTCTGAAATTACCATTGCCGATGTGAGTCGCGCCGTAATTCAAATCCGACAATCCAAACTCCCCGATCCAGCCGAAATTGGCAATTCCGGTTCTTTTTTTAAAAATCCGGTCATACCCGCTTCACAAGCCGCAGCCCTGCAACTGGCGTATCCCGGTCTGAAAAGCTTCCCCCAAAATGAAAATGAAACCAAAATTCCAGCCGCTTGGTTGATCGAACAGGCTGGTTGGAAAGGCCACCGCCGGGGCGATGTCGGCGTGCATGAAAAACAAGCCCTCGTTTTGGTCCATTACGGCGGTGGAAAGGGCCGCGATGTGCTGCAATTGGCGCAAGACATTCAAGACGATGTGCGTCAGAAATTTAACATAACCTTGGATTTTGAGGTAAATATTTGGTAATTTGAACTCCCGTATGAAAATCCGACTCCCCTTATTTTTACTCATTACGCTGTTAGGACCTTTGGTGCTGAGGGCGCAAGTGCATATTCAGCGCGATGTGCGCATCCCCAAACTCAATACTTTTAATCCTGCAGAAATACCGGCCATTTGGACGGAAAAATACCAAGCCCCCCATCAAGAAATGCCCCTGCCGGAGGGAATCGACGAAAATCTTCGTAAAAAGTTAGACGCGCAACGGGAAGGCAATATTCGCAAAAAACGCGTTTCCCAAAGAAAAAAATACCAAGCACCGGCCACCTCAAAGGAGTCGCTGAATCCTGCTATTGAAAATGTATTTGACGGACAGTTTTTGGCGGGAGAAGGCACGCCGAACGATAACGACGTGGCGGTTGCCAACGACGGAACCTTTATTTCGGTTCGCAATACCCGCATTTACGTGTACAACGATACCGGCGGCCGCCTGCAATCGTGGTCCCTCAAATTTTTCCCCGTTTTACAAAACAAGGTCGATGCCCTACCACCCTTGGAACGCATTTACGATCCCCGCGTTACCTACGATCCCTTTACGGACCGATTTATTTGTTTGTATATGCACGGTGTGACCGATAAAACCAGTTTTATTGTGCTCGGATTTTCAAGTCCCGGAGATCCAACCGCCCCATGGAACGTATACAAAATCCCAGGTCGCCCCATCAACGATACCGTATGGAGCGATTATCCGATTATTTCACAGACCAAAGATGATTTGTTTTTAACGCTTAATTTACTGGCCAACGGCTCGAGTTGGGAAGAGGGTTTTCGAGAGTCGGTAATTTGGCAAATCCGCAAAGAAGACGGCTACAATGGCGATACCTTGCATACCAATTTCTTCAACGGAATCAAATACGGAGATAAGTCGGTTTGGAGTATTTGTCCGATCCAAAACGGACCAATGCCCGATGGCACCGACAACTATTTTCTGAGTGTGCATCCAACGGCGGAGTCGAGCGATACGGTGTTCATGCACCGCGTTACGAATACCCAAAAAAGCGGATTGGCGCAATTCGAAATGCAGGTACTAAGAAGTCCCGAACTTTACGGATTTCCGCCCAGCGCCTTACAGCCCGATACATCATTGAAGCACAAATTGCGCACCAACGATGCCCGCGTTCTTACGGGCATTCGCAACGGTAACCACATTCAATACATGCAAAACAGCCGTAATTTCAAAACGGAACAGGCGCATTTGATGCACGGTCATATTTATAAAATCAATAGCAATCCCCAAATAAAAGCACAGCTTTACACGGATCCGAACTTGGAATTCGGCTATCCCGATATGGCCTATGCCAGTTTGCAAGAGGGAGATCCGTCTACGATTACGACGGCGGTGTACAGCTCATTGGTTGACACTCCCGGCATGGGAGTTTTCTACCAAAATCGCTATAGCGAATATTCAGATTTTATCAAAATCAAAAGCGGATCTTCTTTGATTAGCTATAACGGCATCGATCCCAGCGAACAGCGTTGGGGCGATTACGAGGGCATCCAGGCCAAATACAACGAGCCGGGCGTGTTTTATGCGGTGGGTTCTTACGGTCGCAACCGACAAATGACTCCATTCGTTGCGCGCTTGCGTATCGCAGATCCGATAAACCAATCGGAGGCTCCAGAAACGCGCGTTTTCCCTATTCCTGCCAATCAGGGTTATATTGATGTGGAATGGAAATCGGATGTACCTGCGCAATTAAATGGAAAACTTTTTGCGATTAATGCGGCGAAAATTATGCCCAACGCCGAAACGGGCACTTTCGAACTCAAGGTAGAAGAAGGCACCCACTTGTACCGCATTCATACCCGAAATGCGGCTCCCGGCTTGTATCAACTTCAACTTTTTTCGGAGGGAAATCTCCTGTTAAGCCGCAACGTAATTATAGAATAAACATTCTATCACGCCGCCGCTGCGAATCTTCAACTGACTATGATTGAATCATTCCCTCGTTCGATGTGTTGTGGATTGAAATCCCTATTTCCCCAAAACTAAAAATACGTCTAATTTTGTCCGATAACCAACCCTCACAACCCTTACCCGAACCCGCACGGGTTATATTGGTCGACAAGCCCTTGGGCTGGACTTCTTTTCAAGCCGTTAAGAAAGTCAAATATGGCATAAAAGCCAAAAAAATAGGCCACGCCGGCACCTTAGATCCGCTTGCTACGGGCTTGTTAATTATATGCACGGGTAAAATGACCAAGCAGATTGATGGCATACAAGCGCAAACTAAGGAGTATACGGGTACAATCGTGCTAGGGGCCAGTACTCCGAGTATCGATTTAGAAACCGCCATAGACACCACGTATCCAACCGAGCATATTACCGAAGCCCTTATTTACGAGGCCGCCCTAGCATTTACAGGAGAAGTCACCCAAACACCCCCCTTGTATTCCGCTGTAAAAATAGACGGTAAGCGGGCGTACGAGATTGCCAGAAAAGGCGGCGAGGCGGAAATCAA
Organism: Chitinophaga pinensis; assembly: GCA_945863965.1. Lineage (GTDB taxonomy): Bacteria > Bacteroidota > Bacteroidia > NS11-12g > UBA955 > VMCP01. Next base: position 3,674 of record CAMBBZ010000041.1, read on the forward strand.
GTCGCGCCAAGTGCAGGTATACGAATTTGAAATTACCCAAATTGAAATGCCGAACGTTCATTTTAGAATTGCCTGCAGTAAAGGCACGTATATCCGAAGCATGGCCCGTGATTTTGGGTTGCATTTGGGATCTGGTGCGTATCTTACCAATCTTCGTCGAACAAAAATTGGCGATTATCGCGTTGAAGACGCCCTGCATCCTCAAGACATAGCTGTGGTAGCCCCTGCGGAAGGCAAATAATTTCGAATCAATTTACCTATATTTGAGGTATGTATACGCGCATACTACGTAGCTCAATCATGAGCGTTATGGCCCTTTTTGCTCTCGGTTGCAACAATCTGAATGCAGGCAAATCCGACAAAACCCTACGCGAACAGGTAAATGAATTGATTACGCCATCGGCTTCTACGTTAGAAAAAGTAGACGATGGATTTACCATTAAGGGAACTCTTAAAAACAGCCCACAGCACTTGTTAATTCTATGGGAAATGACCCCCACGCAGTTGATATTTATAGACAGTGCCCGCACCGACATAAGCGGTAAATTCGAAATTAAAGGCCATTCAAAAAATATGATTTTCGCCCAATTACAAATGGGTCCGGAAAGTGTCATTTACTTGGCCATAGATAACAAATCTAAACTCGATATTGGAATCAGCCTACTCGGTAAGTTTGTAGACTACAGCATTGAAGGTAATGAGCTCGATGACAGTAAAAAAATCCGTAAAATCGTCGAGGCAAACCGCTCGTTCGCCGAAGAATTCAACGCTTTAAAACTCGAAGCTGAAAAAGTTCCGCAAACCCAGGAAGGCATGTCACAAGCCGCCGTATTGAATACCCGATATCAGCGACTCATGGAACAGCGCAGCAGTTACATGATGACCATGGCCATGAACGAGAAAAAGGGATTCATCCCCTATTTTATGATTGCCTTCGGCGCCCTTGAAAATCCAGGCTATGACCTATTCCAACACGCAGTAGCCTGCGCCAAAGCGGCAGATCCTGCATCTAAATATACGGTTGACATCGAGGGAAAATTCAATAACGAAGCCTCTTTAATGATTGGTGGCGTAGCCCCTGAAATCAAACTCACCGGTCCCGATGGAAAACCTGTTTCTCTGAGTTCCCTAAAAGGCAAAGTCGTTTTAATCGATTTCTGGGCCAGTTGGTGCGGACCCTGTCGTAGGGAAAATCCCAATGTGGTAAAAATGTACCAAACCTTTAAAGACCGCGGATTTGAAATCTTTGGGGTTTCTTTAGATAACGACGCACCCCGTTGGAAAGCCGCTATCCAAAGCGACGGACTTACATGGGTTCACGGCAGTGATTTATTGGGTTGGAAAAGTAAACCCGCGTTAACCTACCAAGTACACTCCATCCCTGCCACATTTTTGCTCGACAAACAGGGCAAAATAATTGCAAAAGGACTTCGCGGAGCTGAACTTGAAGAGGCCGTTGCCAAGGCATTGACCAACTAGGTTTTATAATTCTCCCCTCGAAATAACAACACCTTCTTAACACCTCGTTAACACAAACATTAATTAAGTGCAATTAATTTGTAACGATATGATTAAGAAAGTCACCAAAATCCTTGTCGTAGATGATGAACAAGACATTCTTGAACTGATTCGTCATACGCTCAACAAAGAAGGGTACGAAGTACACGTGGCAGCCAACGGCCAACAAGCAGTAGAAAAGGCTAAGAAAATTAAGCCCAACCTGATTCTTATGGACGTAATGATGCCCGTAATGGATGGCATGGAGGCTTGTAGGCAGTTAAAAGAAGATCCGGAAACAGCGGAATTAGCCATTATTTTCCTCACGGCCCGCAGCGAAGAATTTGCCGAATTGGCGGGTTTTGAAGCCGGTGCCGACGATTATATTTCCAAGCCCATTCGGGCACGCGTACTACTAAGTCGCATTCGCGCGCTTTTGCGTCGCAACAGCGGCAGCAGCGCCGAAAACGAGGTGGTCAAATTAGAATTTGATGATTTAATTATCGATCGCGAACGCTTTGTCGTCGAGTACAAAGGAAAATCCTTGCAGTTTCCGCGGAAAGAATTTGAATTACTCTCTTTCTTGGCATCCAAACCAGGTCGGGTATTTTCACGAGACGAAATCCTTGAAAATGTTTGGGGTAACGAAGTATTGGTCGTGGATCGTACCATCGATGTGCACGTGCGCAAGATAAGAGAGAAATTAGACGATCTTTTTATCTACACCGTTAAGGGTGTGGGATATAAATTCGAAGGTTAATTATTGGGATTTAATAACCGGCGAATGCTCGACGCTTTGGTCAGGCATTCGTCGAGTTCTTCCTGCGGATCGCTATCAATCGTTATGGCACCGCCCACCGCATAGCGCAAATAGCCCCGCGTATACTCCAAACTGCGAATAACCACGTTCAAATCGAAATCGCCTTTATACCAATATCCTACACTACCGCTGTAAAGACCGCGTTCGAAGTTTTCCAATCTATCGATGTGCTTCATTACCTCAATTTTAGGAGCACCTGTCATACTTCCCATTGGAAACAAGGCCTCGGTAATGTCTGAAAATTGCATATCGGGCCGTAATACACCACTCACACTCGATATCATTTGGTGTACATTCGGGTACGAATAAATCCCGCAAAGTTCATTCACGACCACCGTTCCTACTTCACATACCCGCGATAAATCGTTGCGCACCAAATCTACGATCATGATGTTCTCTGCCCGATCCTTTTCGCTGGTTTTCAGGGCTTGAATCTCGACGGCATCGGCTATGCCACTGCGTTTAGCCGTTCCTTTAATGGGCTGACTAAAGAGCTGAAGTCCTTGCTTCTGCAAAAAGCGCTCAGGGCTGCTCCCAATTAAATAACGATCGTTCAACTTGTAAAAAGCCGCGAAAGGACTCGGAGCCATTCGGTTTAATTCCCAAAACAAACGATAGGGATCCAATTCGCATTCGGCTTCATACGATTGACAAAAATTCATTTCATAGAAAACCCCATTTCGGATGCATTCCTGTATTTCACGTACTTTTTGCAAATACGAATCGGAACTTTCCGATTGCTGCCATTGGGTGATCTCGGCCCTAAAATCTTCCTGGGGGAAGTCGCCAAGCAACGATGTTTCCATATTCGTTTCTTGCCGCCCATCACGAAAATGCAGGGCGTAATGCAGGGGTTCGAAGAAGAAAAACTCCGGCCACATCGCACTTGTTGATTCTGTAGGATGCAGATGGCGATAGGTTTTATTTTTCAGGTGATACCCGATATGTCCAAAAGCCAAACCCTCACATTGTTGCAAGGAATCCATATCGCCTATCACTGTTTTAAGTCCCTCGCCATACAGCATATCAAAGCGCCCTTGCGAATCGGCATAGCCATTAGACAGCAACAGTGCGGCATGCGATTGGTTTCGCGCGCGTTGCAACAGGTATTCCCAATTTAACAAGGTCATAGTTCCGGCGTGTTTTGATAGTAATTGAAAATAATTTCAGCCGCCGCTTTTCCTACAACCGGACTTAGAGTATCTACCGATGCGGTTCTAACGCGGGTAACACTTTTGAATTCTTTCAATAACAATTTGGCTTTGGCCGGACCAATCCCAGGAATTTCGGTAAGGCTGGTTTTGATCGTTCCTTTATCGCGACGCTGCCGGTGGTGGGTAATTCCAAACCGGTGGGCTTCGTCGCGCATGTGCTGAATAACCTTTAATGTCTCACTTTTCTTATCGATATATAAGGGATGCGGATCGTTAGGATAGTAAATTTCTTCTAGTCGCTTGGCAATACCCATTATGGCCAATTTCCCATAAATACCAAGTTCTTGTAGGGCTTCAACGGCGGCACTTAGCTGGCCTTTTCCTCCGTCGACCACTACCAATTGCGGCAGGGGCAATTGTTCGGCCAGCAATCGGCGATACCGCCGGGTGATGGCCTCTTTCATGGTAGCAAAATCGTTAGAACCTACCACGGTATTTACATTAAAGTGCCGGTATTCATTTTTGGCGGGTTTTCCATCTTTAAAGACCACACAGGCACTCACGGGATAGGTTCCGTGAAAATTGGAGTTGTCAAAACATTCAATGTGCACCGGATATTCGGTCAGTCGCAAATCTGCTTTCATTTGTTCCATCAAACGATCTACGCGAATTTGGGGATTCAGTTTTTCGTATTGCTGTAATTTTTCCTGTCGGTAGAGCATGGCATTTTTGATACTCAGATCTAGAAGCTTGCGCTTATCTCCTACCTTGGGATGGGTAATAGTTGTATTTTCATCGGGCCAATCAATGGGGACCCCCGTAATCATTTCGTTACATCCATCGCCGTAATGGCTGCGCATCTCGCCTATTACATGGACTAAAATTTCGTCTTCTGGTTCATTGATTTTCTTGCGCACTTCTACGTTTCTAGAAATAACGATAATGCCTTGACTTACCCGCAAGAAATTCACGAACGCCAATTTGTCGGTACTGCTAATGGAATACACTTCTACATCGCCCACATTGGGACTCACCACGGTACTTTTGCTTTGGTATTTGAGCAGTAAATCGAGTTTGTCTTTATAAATTTGGGCTTCTTCAAAGCGCAAGGCTTCGGCCGCCTCGTGCATAAACTGTTTGAGGTGTTGCTTAACTTCCCCCAAATGACCTTTTAAAATATGCCGTATGTGTTGAATGCTTTCTTGGTAAGCCGCTTCGCTTTGGCTGCCGATACAGGGACCTTTGCAATTGCCGATATGGTATTCCAAACACACTTGATACTTGCCTTCTTCGATGCCTGCGGGCGTCATTTTCAAGTTGCAATTGCGGGTGGGGTACAGTTTCTGACATAAATCGAGCACGGTATGCATGATGCGAATGCTGGCATAGGGCCCAAAGTATTCGGAACCGTCCTTAATCGGGTTGCGCATCGGATATACCTTGGGGAAGCGCTCGCGCGTAACTTTAATATAGGGGTAACTTTTATCGTCTTTAAGATTGATGTTGTACTTGGGTTGAAACTCTTTGATGAGGCTGTTTTCGAGTAACAGGGCATCCATTTCCGTGTCAACGACGGTATATTCTAGGTTTGCTATTTTACGAACGAGGACGGAAGTTTTAAAATCGTCGTGGTTTTTAGTAAAGTAACTGCTAACACGGCGTTTGATATTTTTGGCCTTGCCCACATAAATAATGACCCCTTCGGTATCGAAGTATTTGTATACGCCCGGTCCTTCGGGAAGTCCACGTATTTTAGTTTTGAGGTGTTCAGGGGGCATAGGACAAAATTACACAGACAAATCGGAAGCTGTGTATACGAAAGCGTGCAAAACGCGCTTTTTTATAAGTGGATGGTTTGGGACTTAATATTTTCCCCAAAAAAGCGGCTCCCGCGTTTATCAAACGCCTCATTGGAATCGGTAGTGAAAAATTCAATGCCCCCTTTTGTAGAAAGTTGGGTTTCAAATTCAAGGTGCCTTTCCAAATAATGCTTTAAGCTTTCCGCCACTAAAGGTCCTTGGGAAATTACCCGAACGCCGCTAGGCAGGAACTTCTCAATAGAGGAATAGAGCAAGGGATAGTGGGTACAGGCCAATAAGAGGGTATCTATAGGCGAGTTGCCTTGGAACAGGCGTTCCAAGTGGTACTGCACAAAATAATCGGAACCAGGGGTGCCTACGAGCTCGTTTTCGACCAAGTGGACCCAAATCGGACAGGCCTCTTGGTGAATGTCGATATCCGGAAAATAGTGTTGAATTTCAATTCCATAAGAGTCGGAGGCTATGGTACCTTTGGTCCCTACGACCCCGATATGACCGGTTTTGGTATAATGGCCAATTTGCTCGGTGGTAGGACGGATAACCCCTAAAACCCGCTTCGAATCGGCTCTTTTGGGTAAATCAACTTGCTGAATTTGTCGGAGTGCTTTGGCCGATGCTGTATTACAGGCAAAAATGACCAAATCACAATCGTGATTGAACAGCCATTCGGTGCATTGCAAGGTGTATTCGTGAACGACATCGAAGGAGCGATCGCCGTAAGGAGCTCTAGAATTGTCGCCTAAATATACATACGCATATTGGGGGAGTCTATCTACAATAGCCCTGAGAACGGTTAAACCGCCAAATCCAGAATCAAAGATGCCTATTTTTCCCATGCATATAAAAGCCCCGGCCGTTTTAGGTCGGGGCTTTTTTAAATTTTGGAATTTTTTATTTCTTGGTCATTTCCAAAATCACCGCAGCGGTGATTTCGTTTTTGTCGTCGGCAGTCCAAACGACCATACCAGCCGAGTTATCAATTACCGCATCGTATCCTTTTAACTTGGCAACGCGACCAATGGCGGCGCGTACTTTTTCTACTATAGGTTGTAGCAATTGGGCTCTACGGGCTTGGATTTCTTGATTGGCCGTTTGTTCGGTCATTTGGTACTCTTGAACCAAACGCTCGTAGCTTTTCTGAAGCAATTCCAATTGTGCAGGCGAAGAACCGCCTTTCATTTTGGCTTCGTATTCTTTTTGCTTGCCTTGGATTTCCATTTGCAAGTTGCGAATAGATTCGTCGTATTGCTTGGCTAAGGAAGCCAACGCAAATTCGGCGGTATCTTTAGCCGGAAGGGTGTCGATAATGGCTTGCGTGTTAACATACGCAATTTTGGTTTGGCCGTAAGCGGTGGACATTCCAAATAGCAGGAATGCGAATCCTAGGATGATGTTTTTCATGTATATGCGTTATTTATTTTCTTTTTTAGCTTCGTTTTTTATTTCATTTTCTGAGAGCGGTATACCTAATTCTTCCATGACCTCAAAGGTTTTATCGTGACGCGGATTGGCATAAAGCATTTGCACGCCCGACGCTTTATCAAATATGTAATCTAAGCCTTGGGCTTTGGCTACATTTTGAACGGCATCAAACATTTTATCTTGAATCGGCTTTACCAATTGCGCTCTTTTCTTAAACAATGCACCTTCCATGCCAAACTTTTCTTCTCGGAAGGAAATAAGCTTTTTTTCTTGTTGTTCGATAGCGTTTTTTCTTTCTTTACGCTGTTCTCCGGTGAGAAGAATTTCCTCTGCCGAATAATCGCGCTGCATTTGCAACAAGGCCGTTTCCATATCGAGTGCGTCTTTTTCCCACTGCACGGCCGACTCGTTGAGTTGTTGTTGGGCAGATTGATACTCGGGCATGCGACTCAAAATATAATCCGAGTCCACATACGCCAAACTTAGTCGTTGGGCCTTACCACTTACCGCGGAAAACATCCCCAAAAGGAAGAGCAAACGGATTAGGGTTGGGCGCATAGACATGATGAAATTTGGAAGTGCGAAAATATTGATTTTATGCGACTTTACGGGTGTTTTAATATGAATTCTTTGCTGTAACATATTTTGCTTTTATGTAAGGCCCTATCAACCAGTTGCATTTCGAACCGAACCGTATCCAATTCAACATTATTGGGTCTTGCCGGCACGGTTATTTCCAGCTCGCCAGCCAATTGCTTCCGGCGTCCGGTTGGGGTTAAATTGGGAAATCTTTCGTGGAATTGCATTATTTCTGAAGGGTTGAAGGGATTGGGAACCGAAACCCAGGTGTCGTTTTTAAGGGTATACAATGAGCAAAAAAACGTGTAAAAAAAGGGCTGACCCCAAGCGAATTCCCCCAAGGTATCGTTTTCATCAAGTCCCAAATCTCCATCAGTATCTTCATAAAAAAACCGAAACTCCAAAAAACTATCGTAGCGGTTGCTGTAATCATAGCCTTGTACTTCGGATATCAATTCCAATTTGGGCGGTTCAGAAGTTGTACCTTTGCGGCCATCACAAGCACCTAACACAACGGCTACCGTTATGATGATTCCAAGCGATATTTGGCTAAACGTACCTCTCACTGACTTCAAATTTACCCAATTTGCATTGGAAGTGTATCGTTTTCAATGTATCCACAATAAGGTATACGCCCAATGGCTGCATTTATTGGGTAGAACCGACCAAAATATCGAAAAAGTCGAGGATATTCCCTTTTTGCCTATTTCGCTTTTCAAAACCCATGAAGTTCGCAGTTTCCCTAGCCATGAAATTACGTTTTTATCCAGTGCCACTACCGGGAGTCAACAATCACAACATCATATTCACAAAGCATCTGACTATATCGACACCTTCACCCGCGGTTTTCGCGACTACTTTAAAGGCCGCCGCTTCGATTACTTAGCGGCCCTTTTGCCTAGTTATCTCGATCGAAGTGGTTCGGGACTGATCTACATGGTCGAACATTTAATGGCGCACGAAATCGGCCAAGGCGATTTTTACAATCGCGATTTTCTTCGTTTGGTGGAAGATTTGGAACGCCTGAGTTCATCAGGAAAACGGGTACTTCTTTTTGGGGTTACTTTTGGACTCTTAGCATTAACTGAAATTCCCAATAAAATAGATTGGAATTATATTGAAATTGTGGAAACAGGAGGTATGAAAGGACACGGCAAGGAACTCACACGCGGCGAGGTAACGGAGCAATTGGTAAAGGCGTTTCCTGGGGTAACATTACATTCAGAATACGGAATGACAGAACTCAGTTCACAGGCCTATGGAACGAGTGGCGGTAATTTTGAATGTCCGAGTTGGATGCGCGTTTGCATCCAAGATCCCGCAGATCCACAACACCTGCTTCCCCAAGGAAAAACGGGTCGCATATGCATCATAGACTTAATGAATTACCACAGTTGCGCGTTTATTGCAACGGACGATTTAGGCCGTATGGATGAAAACGGAAACTTCGAGGTACTCGGTCGTTTGGATTATGCGGATGTGCGCGGTTGCAACCAATTGTTGTAAAATTCGGATTCTATTTTTGATTTTCTTCGGGGAAATCGAGCATCGATTCTCTTAATTCAATGCGCGGATTGATGAATTTCTCGAAGGCTAAAATCAAGGCAGGCAATAATAACAAATTGGCTATTGTACCCCCTAAAATGGTAACACTGGTGAGCAATCCCAACGCTTGCGTTCCTTGGAATTCCGAAAATATAAAAATCGAAAAACCGGAACATACCGCAATGGTGGAGTAAATCATGCTATGTCCAACTTCTTGAATGGTATGCGATAAGGCAGAGCGAACCGAGCGCAAATTCTGAATAATTTCACGCCTAAAGGTACTTACAAAATGTATGGTACTGTCGACCGTAATTCCAAAAGAAATACTAAACACTAAAATCGTACTAGGTTTTAAGGGCACTCCCATAAAGCCCATAAGGCCTGCGGTAAAAATTATGGGAACAAAATTGGGAATTATCGCGATAAGAACCATGCGCCAGCTTGGAAATAGGAAGGTCATGGTGAAACTAATAATTAACAAGGACCAAAAGGTAGCTCTCAATAAACTATCGTAGAGGAAGGCGTTGCCTTTTAGGAAAATTGGGGTGGTACCAGTAATCTTGATGTTATATTCATCGGCGGGAAAAATGTCTTTGGCAATTTGTTGGATTTGTTGGTTTACCGAATCCATGGCCACCGAACCCACATCGCGCATTTGATAACTGATACGCATTTGCGAAGCGGTGCTATCGACCAAGCCTTTTAGCAAGCCCTGCGTACCCGATGACTGATCTTTGGGCATCTTCAAGGCCAATTTGCCTAATTCTATGGAAGAGGGAATGCGGTAATATCGGGGATCGTTATCGTGTGTCGCTTGATTGGCAGCAGAGATGACCTCAACTAAGGACATAGGTTTCGACAATTCGCTAAAATCGGCCAAGGCCCGTTGTAACCTACGTGCTTTTGTGAGCATCGCTACTTCCGTAACGGCACCTTCTTCGTAGGAGGTAACTAAAATTTCATAAGGCATGGCACCATTGAAATGTTTTTGAATGTATTCCAAATCTTGATACATTTTTGATTCGTGGGGAATGTCATCGACCATAAAGGCCAAGGGTTTCAAACGAATTAAAAAAACAGTGCCGAGAATCGAAAAAAGAGAAAACCAATAAAAAATCCTTCTTTTCCGATGGAATACCATGCGTTCAATCCAATCCAAAACACCCGAAATTCGTTTGTTATCCAAATGTTTGGTTTGTTTTAAGCTTGGGGCTGGTAAATAGCTATATAATATAGGGACTCCAATTATAGTTACCAAAAACACCAAATTGATCGTAACAAAGGCCAAAACACCAAACTGTTCGAGGATGATCGTATGCGTAAAATAGAAAGTTCCAAACCCTACTGCGGTGGTAAAATTAATTAGGAAATTCGCCACCCCCACTTGACTTACAATACTCGTTAAGGACAGTCTTTTATCCTGATTTTTCCTATATTGATCGTGATACGCATTGATCAAATAAATCGTATTTTGCACCCCTACGACCACCAATAACGGGGGTAAAATGCCCGTTAATACATTCAATCGGAATCCTAACATTCCGGCTACACCAAACATAATTAGCACCCCAATAGCGATAAAAAGCAGGGAAACGAGCAAGGTGCTTAAACTGCGAAACAGCAGGAAAATAAGCAATGCAGTTACTAAAAATGCAAAAACTGTAAATAGAAGGATTTCATTTTTTACCGTTGTACTATTTCGATACCGCACATACGGAAGACCGCTCACGTGCATGTCGCGATTTTGTCGAACGCCCAACTGAGACAAGTGCTGTGACGCGGCTCGGATGACCGCAATTTTTTTCTCGCTCTCCATAACCTTACGATCCAGCACAATAATCATAAGGGCAACTTGGGTTTCCGGATTGAATACAAGCCCCTCATAAAAGCGCAACTTTTTGAATAATGCGGCTTTGGAATCCAATTCGGATTGACTTTGAGGAAGTGTATCTACGAGCGGTACCATGCGCAAATACTCTTGAGAATCCAATTTAAAGTGAAAGGCAGAGGCAGGACTTAAAACTCCTACTACGCCCTCAATTTTCTTGAGCGTATCGATGGTGCGACTTAGGTCGGTAAAAAAGGACAGTTTAAAAAGATCGGGGGCATCAAAGGCGCAGACTAATTTGTTGCCGTCTTCTCCAAATTTTTCTTTAAATTTTTGGTATGCCTTCATGTCAGGATCGCTGGAAGGAACTAATTTTTGCATTCCGTATTCCAACTGAACAGTACTGGCGAAATAGGCCATTACTCCTATAAAAGCGATTATCCCGAAAACAAAATAGGTGCGTTGTTTGAGGATGAATTCAGCCAGGCGTTTCAAATTCATGAGCGCACAAAGATAAGGAGTATAAATAAAAAATGGCTGCCCTTAGGCAGCCATTTTAACAACAACAATAACCAAACAATTATTCAGCAACCACATCAATAGTGATGTTGGCTGTGATGTCTTTGAAAAGGTTTACATGAGCGGCGTATGAGCCAAGTTCTTTGATATCATCGGAAACAATTTTACGACGGTCTACCTCAAACCCTTTATCTTTAAGGGCATTGGCGATTTGCAAAGTTGTTATAGATCCGAAGATACGACCGGTACCGCCTGCTTTTGTAGAGATGGTAATGGTAGAACCTTCTAATTTTTCAGAAAGGGCTTCTGCGTCTTTCCTCAATTTATCAATTTTAAATCCGCGTTGACGGATGTCTTCAGCAAGCATTTTCAAAGCGCCGGAAGAAGCCAATTTGGCTTTTCCTGAAGGAATTAAAAAGTTACGACCGTAGCCGTCTTTTACTTCCACTATATCGTCTTTGTGACCTACGTTTTTAATGTCTTCTTTTAAGATTACTTTCATGATGATGTTCTCCTGTTTATTTTAGACCGTCGGCTACATAAGGCAATAAAGCCAAATGACGTGCACGTTTGATTGCTACTGAAATTTTACGTTGGAACTTCAAGGAAGTACCGGTTATACGGCGTGGTAAAATCTTACCTTGTTCGTTAATGAACTTCAATAAGAAATCTTTGTCCTTATAATCGATGTGCTTGATACCGTGTTTCTTGAAACGACAGTACTTCTTTTTTTGGAGTACTTGAGGCGTTTGATTGAATACGAAGTTGGTTTCTCTTGCCATGGCTTAGTCTTCTGTGTCGAGTGAATCGTCGTCTAACAATGCGTTTAGAACAGCTTTTTTCTGTTTGGCTGTTGAAGACGCTTTAATTTCTCCGCTTCTGCGTTTTAGGTTGAATTCAAGAGCCCACTTATCCAATGAGATGGTTAGGTAACGCAAAACACGTTCGTCGCGGCGGAAGGTTAATTCCCACTTGGCTACGAAATCAGGATTTGCCTTGAATTCAATTAGGTGATAGAAACCCGTGCCCTTTTTGTCGATGGGGTAGGCTAATTTGGTGAGACCCCAGTTTTCTTCGTGGACGATCTCCCCACCGTTTTCTGTGATCAACCCTCTGTAGCCTGCAACAGCTTCTTGCATCTGCTGCTCAGAGAGCACGGGTGTTAAAATGATCACAGTTTCATACTGTTTCTGATTCATATAAATTAATTTTGGGGCTGCAAAGATACGACATAGTGTTTATTATTCCAATACCTGTTATTTAGTTTAGGGTTTAGAGGGGAGCGTTTAGAGTAGG
>CAMBBZ010000042.1 GCA_945863965.1 Chitinophaga pinensis
GCTTAAAATCCTGCAACTGAATTAATTTGTCAAATTCCAAACTGTGCTCGGTGTATTTTGCACTGTACACCGTAACGGATTTATTTGTGCCGTAATTCCCGTTGTCGTAATTTTGACCTTGGGTTGTTGTGGCAAATGCTAAAAAAAATAATAAGGCTAAGTCTCTGTTTTTCATTGCTTTGAGTTGTGTTAAGGGAATGTTAAGGACAAATATTCATTTATTTTTGCAACCTTTTACTATCACGGCGTCATAATATCGAAGTTTCTTGCAGAATCATGAGCCCCTCATAGTCGGATGCAAAAAGAACGATCGGAAATCGCAACAAGCCCTTTTCGAATTGTTCGCATCAAAAATGTATGGGCATTGTTTGCGGTATTCTAAGAATTCAGAAGATGCCAAAGACATTCTACAGGAAGGCTTCATAAAGGTCTTTGAAAAAATCCATTCGCTAAAGGAACATCAGCAACTTGAAAGTTGGATGACCCGTGTGTTTATCAATTTGGCCCTTACCTTTTGGCGCAAACAACACCGAGATCCCATATTTGTGGAAATCGATGATGTGGATACGCCCGATGCAGGGACAGAAGAAATTGATTCAAAACTCCAAGATTATAGCCCAGAACGGGTGCTGACTTGGATCAATGAATTACCCGATAATCAACGAATGGTGTTAAATATGTACGCAATCGACGGTCTAAGCCACCAAGACATTGCGAACGCACTCAACACCACCGTATCCAACACGAAGTCAATACTAAGTCGCGCCCGAAAAGCCCTGCGAAATAAGATTCAATCACAAGCCTAAAAACAACAAAAAAACACCTCTTGGAAAAGAGCCCTTCACATATCGACCAACAACTCAAAGGAATGTTTGAAACATTCCAACCCGAGCTGCCGTTTCAATTTGAACGGATTGCCGCCGGTTTGGATGCGAAAAAGAGCCGTAGGTCGGTAATATTATGGTCCTCCGTGGCCGCAGTTGTCTTCACCGCAGTATCAGGTATTGTTTTCCTAAAACCTGATACCGCCCAGGTGAATCCTACAATTGCTTCGAAAGATTTAGAATCAAGCAAAACCCAAATAACAGGCATCGAACGCGCTTCTTCGAATACGGCTAATACAACTAGCATAACAAAATCAACCCCAGAAATCACGGCTAATAAGCCATCAACGTCTCAGGGTTCGAATTTCGCGCCTACGTATTCTTCAAATTCGATTGCCAACCGCAGGAATAATTCAAGTTCAATTGCCCCTGACGTTGCCCATCAATCTCCCCTTTTCTTTGGGGGAAATAAACCAACCGCCCTTGAATCTCAAGAGCTAGTGAATTCGCCTTTTTCTATGGAATTTTCCGGAAAAACGCTTCAACCCATGCCGACATTGTTCGGATATTTTTTACAGTTGCCGGTCCGTATCCCTTCGCCTCAATCGCCTAAACAGCCCTTGTCAAGCTGGGCCTTTGAGGTGGGTTACGATCAAAATCAGACAGCAATGGCGTATCAAATTTCCCCCGGACGTGAAACCTACGTACATAAAAATTACCTCGATCGCATGCGTAACGGAGAAATTGCCTTAGCGGCGCCTCAGTTACAAGCTTCCCTTCAATATCAAATTAATTCGAATTGGTCCGTTTCTTTGGGAATCGGTTTCGCGCAAAACCGCACGTTGCAAAGTTTTGACTTCCGCGATAGCATACCGGTAAGTGTGGCTCAAGGTTTTGAGGCCGACGCGTTGGGGAATTATCCCATATTTGGATACCTCGGACTTGGTCAACGCGTTCAACACGAAGGCATTCAAACCATGCAAATGATCAGTGTCCCAATCGGATTGGGGTATCAATACCCGATTAACCGTTTTTGGTCGTTCAATAGCGAAGTGAGCACCCGGTACAACCGTTTGTTTGCGTCTCAAGGCAAAACACTCAATTACCACGATTTGAGTTTGTTGGAAGCCGGTAACGACGTGTATCGCGCGCACATTTGGTCGGCACGCATTAGCGCTGGTGCATCGTATCAACTTGCTCGCAATCAATATATCGGACTCCGCCTGAATACACAAGGGGCCCTGAGTCCATTCTATAAAAAAGATGCTTCCGTTATGAACCGCGGTTGGTCTTTAGGTATGTCTGTTTTTTACACATTGAAACTCTTTTAAGGTGGTATATTTTTCAAACATATCGACTAACTTTGATCGGATGAGACAGGCGTTCGCTATCGCAGTACTATCCTTGTTTTTGCCATTGGCACAAGCACAGGTATTACAGCCGTTGGGAACGGGTTTGCCGGGAAGAGTTGTGGCTTCTTATGCAAGTGAAGAAGGTTTTTACGCCTTATATGAAGCGGTGGAAACACCGGCTCAAAACGACTATGATTTAGCATTGTGGAATGGCGTTACGTGGGCAATTTATCCCGGACTTGAAACGCCAGAACCTATTATTCCTACTGAAGGATCTTATAATTTCCACTCGATTGCTTCCTATAAAGGACAGATTTATGTGGGTGCCTATATTGCCAATGCGTCGAAAGATGCAGAAATACCCGTAACGCATTTATATAAATGGTCAAAAACGCAACACCAATGGGTGCCTGAAACGGGTGTGGTAGATACCCGTAATAATGGAATCATTAGTATGACCGTTTTCGACGGTCGCTTAATTGTGGCCGGTAAATTTCAGTCAACCGTAAACGGAAATAGCGTGCAAAACATTGCTGCTTTTGACGGAAATGAATGGTCGTATTTAGGTACCAATAATGTCGATCAAGGCGCCAACGGAACCATCCGTTCGCTCATGGTTGTTAAAGATCGACTTTATATAGGAGGCGATTTTACACGTTTTGCGGGCGATTTAACCGGTAACATTGCGTATTACACCGCAGCCAACGGCGGCTGGGGCGGTATTGGAAGTCCCTTCAACGGCGAAGTGTTGGAATTGGCCTCTTTTGGAGATCAATTGGCGGCTTTAGGGAAAAATAGCTTCCAACAAAATGAAATTAGAACCTTTAAAGTGAATTGGTCGAATCCAATCGCATTTGACTCGTTTTCTACCGCGAAGCCTGTCAGCATTGCCGGACTTTCGGATTACCTTCTTATTGGGGGCGATTTTGTTAAAAATGCGTCGGGTTCCTCTCTTTTACGCTTTCAAAATAATACGATCACCTTTACGGGTAATCGTTTGAGTGGTGATTTTCGCTTGGGGCAACGTGGATTAGGCGCTTTTGTTTGGGGAAATTTCTTAGAACAAAATACCGATATCAAATACTTTTCAAGCCTCGAATTTGCTACAGGAAATCTAAATGGGGATTTATTTTACGATCTTAATAACAATTGCATCAAAGACGATGGGGAAACTGGTATTCCGCAATCAATTTTGCGTTTAATTCAAAAGATTTCAGGGAAATCGTATTTTGCGGTAACCGACGAAAGCGGACATTTCTCATTGGGCTTACCAGAGGGGGAATATCAAATAGAGCATGTGGCCAAGCGCCATATGACTTCGCTTTGTAAAACCAATTACGCGACACAAATCAGGAATGGAAGGTATTCTCAAGTGAGCATAGGGGAGTACATGAATCCCAATACCGCAGACGTAGAAGTGGACGTACATCCTATTTATCCGTCGGATTTAAAGGCTGGAGATACCATACAAGCCATTGTGCAGGTTACCAATCACGGTGGAAGTGTGGTGAAAAATGGACTTGTACACGTATCGCATGCATTACCACTTTCAGACTTTTATAGCGAACCGGCTGCCGATGATTACGACGGTATTACGGCCATTTTCACAGTTGCCGAACTCAAGCCATTTGAAACAAGATCGTTTATGGTGCGTTTTACCATGCCCTTTGCCGCAACGGCCACCGACGAATATGCCATTGAAGCCAAAACCGGAAGTCTTATACTAGCCTCCGACCTAACCCCCACCGATAATAAATCCAGTCAAGTTTTAAAAATTGGTAAACGGGGCAATGCAGGTTCTGCAGTTATTAAAAACAGCGATTTGGGCCTTCAAATCCCACAAAATATTCGTACTTGGACGTACACGGTTGACTTCAAAAATACCGGCTCTCAAACGGTCAATAAAGCTGTTTTAATTGACACACTTTCGCAAGTACTGCCGATGAAACGGATCGTTTTGAAGTCGTTTTATCCAACGAATGCCAAATATTCCATTCAGCAAGGACGTATTTTAGTGGTAACGTTTGATCCTGCTAATTTAAAAACTACCGAGTTTAGTGCA
Source organism: Chitinophaga pinensis (assembly GCA_945863965.1). Classification (GTDB taxonomy): domain Bacteria; phylum Bacteroidota; class Bacteroidia; order NS11-12g; family UBA955; genus VMCP01. The sequence goes on from CAMBBZ010000042.1 coordinate 4,239, forward strand.
TCTGCCTCTAGTGGTTGGGTGCAATACAGTATTGACTTATATCAGGATTTACCCCTCAATACACGGATCGATAATACGGCGTATATGGATTTTGATTCGCGTTGGAGAGCGAGTTCGGATAACTGTCAGGTAGCTGTATCACAAGCCAATGCATTTGTGTATGCGTTGACAACTCCAGCGCTTCATATTCATCCCAATCCGAGCAATGGAAGCGTATTCGTTAATTGGCTTCCCCAAGAAATAGGAAATAATTGGGTTTTGTACGATGCTTTAGGACGTGTTAGCGCGCAAAGCACCATCAAAGCAGTGGGAGAAGAACTTAATTTTGCGCAGTTGCCACAAGGATTGTACATCCTTCAAACCGCCGGTTCAAGCAGTAAAATCCAAATCATTCACTAGTTTTTTATGCGCGGGTGCGTATTGCCCTTAAAGGTGCACGACCTTTAATGTTTTTTCTATTTACCTCTAACCTATTTTCTTGTATTAGTTTAACGGGGAGTTCCGTAATTGAAATAGTTCGGTACAAACGCTTGCCCATTTCTTTAAAAGATGTTGTAGGTACTGTGAATAAGGAAAGTTAAGCGTTGAAACCGCAGCGTGTTAATGGCCGCTTTAGGATTGGTGTTTCAAGAAATAAGGCTCTATGAATTCAAATAAATTCAAGTCCGGATTTTCATCCAAAGCAGCGCGTACATCCGATTGTATTTGACCAAGGCTTAAGTCGCGCATCCGGTGTTCTTGGATAATGGCGAAGGATTTTTCAGCAAACAGTAGAATTTGACGTTCCTTATTGTGATTAAACGCTTCGTGTTGAGATAGGGCTTCGGCCAGTAATTCAATGCCCTTTGATTGGTCCGCTTGGGTAAGGATCACTGGATTTTCCCACTGCTCTGTAGCCCGAGTATGAGCCAAATTTCGGAGGTGTGACGCGAAAGATTCAGCCCCATCGCGGTCGGATTTATTGACAACGAAAATATCGGCAATTTCCATAATTCCACTTTTTAAAGTTTGAATTTCATCGCCACTTTCAGGTACCGAAACCACGACAGTGGTATCTGCTATACCGGCAATTTCAACTTCGCTTTGCCCGACCCCAACAGTTTCTAACAATATATAATCGTAAGGGGCATGTTTCAGCACATGAATCATTTCAATAATATGGGCCGATAAACCGCCCAGAGAACCGCGCGATGATACGCTGCGAATAAATACGCCCTCGTTTAAAAATAGGGTTTGCATGCGCAGGCGATCTCCCAAAAGCGATCCAAAATTGAATGCCGAACTGGGATCAACGGCCAAAATTGCCACGCGTTTTTGTTGGGAACGCCAATGCGTAACGAGGGCATTCACCAAGGTACTTTTTCCCGCACCTGGAGGTCCGGTAACCCCTATAATGTGAGACTTCCCATGTAGTTTTTTAAGTAATGGATGTATTTCGGGATGTTGATTTTCTGCCCACGACAAGGCTCTGGCAATGTGGAGCTCATTGCCTTTTTCAATTTCCGCTGCCAATGGAATCAACATAATTCAAAGTTACATATTAGGCACGAGTATAAGGCAACGCGCCCATACTCATATATTGCGCCTGTTGTCCGAGGTAAAGTCCAGCTTGTGCAATCATCGCGGCATTATCGGTACAATATTCAAAAGAGGGAATATAGGTTGGAATCTGATGGGTTTGTCCTAAAGTGGCGAATTCACTTCGCAACAAACGATTCGCAGAAACGCCGCCCATCAAACCAATAGATGCGGCGGGAAACTCTTTTAACGCCTTTTTTACCCGTTTCAAAAGCATGTCGATTAATGCTTTTTGATAGGAGGCACACACATCGGCGCGGTGGGTAGCTAAGAACTCAGGATCGCGCTGTTGCGATTTTTGCAAAAAATAAAGCAAAGAAGTTTTGATACCCGAAAAAGAGAAGTCGAGGGAATCGGTTTGACTGTCGGGGAATTTTTGAAATTGATCGTTGCCCGTTTCCGACCAGTGCGCAATTTCTGGACCTCCAGGATAGCCCATTCCCATGATTTTAGATCCTTTATCGAAGGCCTCGCCCACGGCATCGTCGATGGTTTGACCTACAAGAGAATAAATCCCAGGGGCTTCAGCCCAGATCAGTTGCGTATGTCCGCCGCTCACCAATAAACACAGCATCGGGAAAACAACGTCGTGTTCAATATATAAGGCGGCAATATGGGCATGCAAATGGTTCACGCCAATCAAAGGTTTTTTCAATGCCAAACTCAGTCCTTTGGCGGTGTTAACCCCCACAATTAAGGACCCCATTAATCCTGGTCCCTGCGTAACGGCAATGGCATCAATTTGATGAATGGTAATCCCCGCGGTGTCGAGGGCAGTTTGTATGACGGGAATAATGTGACTTTGGTGGGCTCGCGAAGCCAATTCGGGCACAACACCTCCATATTTTCGATGAACATCTTGCGAAGCCGTAATATTCGCTGCGATTTTGCCGTTAATAAGCAAAGCCGCCGAAGTATCGTCGCAGCTACTCTCTATGCCCAATATAGTGGAGTTGGCCGATAGGGGTGGATTGCTCATAGTTTAGAAAGGCTACCTTTGTTTGTTTTGATAAGAGAACGTTCAAAAATACGGAAGATTCTGCTCAGAATACTGCTTTTTGTGGTGTTCTTTTCGAGCGTTTTGGCCGTTCTCACCCGAAATAAATGGGTTCAAACCCAATTGGCTCAGTATGTCGCCACCCAATTGCAAGAACAACTTGGGGTAACCGTTGAAGTAAAAGCCGTCGAAATCGATTTTTTACGCAATTTTCACCTCGAAGGGGTTTTAATGCGCGATTTACACCAAGATACTTTTATTTACTTGCATACGCTCGATTTCCAGCTCGGCAATTGGAATATCTCCCAAAATGCGTTTGATTTAAACAAAATCGTTTTGTTTAAACCCCTCGTAAAAATGGGTTATTACACGTCCGATTCCTTATTGAATTATGAAGAAATATTTGCACGCTTGCCCGATGATTCTAGCGCTTCTAGACCCTTGAAACTAAACTTTTTTGGAATTAAAATCCAAAAAGGCGGCTTCGTTTTTTTTGATGGGGAAAAGGCCTACACGCAATCCATACCTGAAGAATTCAATCCCAGTTATTTGCGTTACAACGCCATCAACGCCCAAATAGATACCGGAATTTACCACTACGACGGATCCCTTTATTTTAACATAAAAAAATTCAATACCCTCGACAGAAGCGGTTTTGCCATAAACAAACTCAACGGACCGCTCCATATCGTAGGATCAGATATTAGCATGCCAAAGTTGCACATCGAAACCGGCGAAAGTATCATAAAAGGAAGTTTTTCCATTACGGAAGATCTTGCCCGTAAAGGAACTTATTTTGACCGTTTTGTATATCGTTTGGATCTGGTCAATTCCCAAATACGGCTCCAAGATTTAGGCGTTTATGCCCCTTACCTTAAAACGCATAGCCTTTCTTTAGCCGTTAATGCGCAAATGCAAGGACCTCTTTCAAACTTGACAGTCAGATACTTTTCAGCCAAAACGCAAAATGGAACCCGATTAAAAATGGCGTACCAAATTCAAGGCTTACCTAATTTAGACCGTTACGTTCAGCACATACAGTTCGAACAATCTAAAATAGCGCAAACCGATTTGCAAGAACTTTTTCAGGGGGAATCCTGGCGAACGGCTTTGCTGCCTTTTGGGGATGTTGCCTTAAAAATGAACTGCGAATTACCTGGCGGAAAATACAGTCAGGAAGGCACCTTAGCCACAGAAGCAGGCACATTTTCCGGACTTTTCGATGTTCAGTACGATCAAGTGGGTCCCCTTATGCCCTTTAACTGTAAGGGCACTATTACGCAATTGCGCAGTCAAATTTGGAGCGATTCCGCGCAGGCACTGGATCGGATTAGTGGTGCAATTGAAATGCACGGCGATCGATTCGATTCAGCCTTAAATGCGCAGTTTGAATTTCGCGAACTTTCAGCCTACTTCAATCAGAAATTTGTCGATCGAATTACAATCAAAGGTAGTGCCGTTAACGGAGATATTTGGACCGATATTCAAGCAGAAAATGATAAGCTGAGATTGGGCTTGCAGGTAGATCTCAGCAATATTTACCAAAGTAACCGGACCTTAAATGTAAAAGGCAAAATAGCCAAAATAGATCTTTTTGGTTTGGGACTCGATACAATTAGACATCAAATTAGTGGCGAAGTGAATCTCAATCTGGTGGGAGAAAATATCGACGACTATCGCGGTTCTTTAAGTGTCGATTTTGCACGTTTTGATCGGGGGAAAACCGAATTTCTACTGCAACATCAAATTATTACACGACCCGATAAAGATTTATTGGGATTCAAAGGCGATTGGATAGACGGCAGCATTACAGGCCCGCTGCAGTTATCGAATATTGAATTGTGGATCAAACAAGTCGCCAATAGCATAGCCCCTGAACGATTTCCAGCGGTGCGACAAACCATCAACGATTCGGTATACATCGACATTACGGTGCCGCAAACCGCTTGGATTGAAGAGTTCGTAATACCAGGTTTGTATTTGGGACCTTTGCATGTAAGTGGACATTATTTTGCCAATCAAAATACCTTCGACCTTCAAATGGGCCCCTTTTCACTCGAATATGGCCGAATATATATGGAGAAGGCGCTATTTACCATGGAAAAGCCAAGGAAGAATGGGTTTGTAAAAACACAATTTAATACCAATTATATTTTGGTAGAAAATACCCTTTACGATACGTTTAACTTAGCGGTGGAGGTTGCTAATGGAGGATTTCAAATCGCAACCAAGCTACACGATAAATCAGACCGCTATTCGCTTTCTCTTAAAGGAAATGGAGCTATCAATGCCGAATCCACTAATTTATACTTTAAAGAAACAGAGTTTAAAATTATAAATCAAATATGGAAATTAGATAAGCAAGCGCGGATTTCTTTTATGACCGATAAATGGGAAGTGAATGATTTTTACCTCGCGGATGCCGGTCACTTTTTAGAGATTTCTGGAGATATCAGCGCGTCCAACCAAGATACCTTGAATATTGAGTTTGGTAACTTTACGCCAAAAGTTTTAGCCCCATTTTTTCCTAGTAACAGTTTTGATAGTTTAAAATTCAGATCCAATGGTACTATATCGCTGTGTGCCGTTCGTGGCGATATGCAATTTTTTGGCTCATTGGGCATTAACAAGCTCACCTATATGAATCAGCCCTTTGGAAGCATCAATGTGGCACTCAAGCAAACACAATCGAAAGGCCGTGTTCGCCTCGAAGCCGATGTGCGATCCGGACCTTTAGCCAATACAACGTTTGCCGGAGATGTATTGTTTCAAAAAGGTCGAGATCCTCAAATTAATGTTTTGGGAAATATCCCGAACGGTTCCCGACTCGATTTTCTCAAGCCGTTTCTTGACGGAGTCCTTTGGATCGAAAATGGCACGTTTGGTGCCGATATACGTTTAACAGGCTCTTTGTATAAACCTAAAACACAAGGATTACTCCGAACTAATGAGTTTAAAATAGGCGTTGATTATTTAGGGACACAATATAAAATGGGAGGGACTTTCAAAATAACAGAAGACGGTCTGTCGACCTATCGCCCCCAAAAATTCACGGACCCCACTACGGGTAATTTTGCATGGATACGCTTAGCCATAACCCACGATAATTACAAAGATTTTGCCATAGATTTAAAATTGGACAGCATTAAAAACATGCGGGTATTGGCCAACACTGAAGAAATGAATAATCAGTTTTATGGCAATGCTTGGGCCGATGGCAAGGCGCATATTTATGGATTGTTTTCGGAGATTGACATGGACATTGATTTGGTTACACGAGAAAAAACCAAAGTGGCCATACAATATCCCGAAGTGGAAGAAAATAGGGTAGTGGGTTCAATAATGTTTGTGAACAAAAAGGCAGAAACCAAAAAAGAGAAAGGAGGCGATAAACCACTTCTCGTAGAATCCGATGCGATTGGTCAAATAAACCTAAATATTACAGCCACGCCCCAAGCAGAAGTACAATTTGTAATAGACAAACGTTTGGGCGATATCATTAAAGGGTATGGCAATGGGGGTATTCGATTGGTTTATGGGCGCGATGAAAAACTGTACCTTTATGGCCGTTTTTTGATCGATAAAGGGGAATATGCGTTTTCATTGCCCGGGGTTAATTTATTGAAGAAAATTCAGGTAAAAAAAGGCGGAAGTATTCGCTGGGACGGAGATCCTTACAATGCCGAAGTGGATATCAGTGGTTCTTTTGAGAAGAAAATTTCCCCCTCAACGCTAATGGCATCATCAGCCAGTGCCGGGGCAACCTATCCAACAACTACGTTTGTAAGCGTTTTAAGTATGAAAGGAAATTTGTTTTCACCGACCATTTCCTTCGATTTACAAGCCCCAGATTTAAGTGCTATTACAGGAGCCACCGGCTCTGAAATTAATAGTGTCTTGCAACGTATTAGGGCAAATAAAGATGAAACGATGCGACAGTCTATTGCGTTATTGCTGTTTGGTAATTTCTTGCCTCCTTCCATTGCTGGTACTGCCGCTCCGAGTGCCAATTCATTTAGCAGTGCGGGTTTTGCTGGCAATAGCATATCAACACTCGCCAGTAGTGTGGTCAATGATTTATTTTCGAAATATGGAATTCCTACCCGAATACAAGTGAACATCGATGACGTGCGCAATGCCACCGGCAATAGCAATACCCAATTATTTGTAAATAGCGAGTGGTTCTTGTCGGAGCGTTTACGGCTTGATTTAAATTACGATCCCACCGTGGCTGTTTTGGTGAATAGCGTTGCGGTTCCTTTAAATTTCAATTTGGAATACAAAACGCGAGATGAGAATTGGCGATTGAAAGCATTTTCGCGGTCTAATAACCTCATTTTACAGCAAAATAGTGCCACTACCACCAACGGAGTTTCAGGCAATACCTTAGGAACCGGCGTTCTGTACCGAAGGGAATTTGATACATTTAAACGCACCAAGAAATAGCTTCCCCCGATAAAAAATGGGGATTTATTGGTCCAATATTGCCTCGTCTTTGGCCATTAAACACAGAGGCCTTTTAAAAATCGTATCTTTGTATTTGTGAATACCCGCGTATTAATCCGAGAAACATTGCGAATGTCGTATCAATCGGTGCGACTCAATAAATTGCGCAGTTTTTTGTCTGTTTTGGGAATTAGTATCGGAATATTTTGTGTGGTTTCGGTTTATGCGTTGGTGCATTCGTTAGAAACAAGTTTGAACAATCAGTTTAATAAATTGGGATCCGATGTGGTTTTTGTGCAAAAGTGGCCTTGGGATGATTTTGGGAATAATTATCCTTGGTGGACGTACCTGAAACGACCGCAATCGAGTCCGGAAGACGCCCGTTTTCTGAGTCAAAAAATCGCCCCTAAGTTGGTTAGTACCACTGCGTATATATTCAAATCAAACTTCGATTTACAAGCGGGAGATAAAAATGCAAAAGGGATAATGGTAAATTGTATATCGTACCATTTTCCGGAGGTGCAGCCTATTGATATTGAGTTTGGGCGTTTTTTTACCGAAGAAGAAGTTCGCGCCGGAAGGGCGGTAGCCGTAATTGGTAATACCCTGTCGTTGGCCTTGTTTGGAACGCCGCAATCGGTGGGTAAAACGGTGCGTATTAAGAATAAAGAAGTGGTGGTGGTAGGTGTTTGTGCGTTTCAAGGGAGCAATATGATTGGCGCGAGTGCCGATAACGTGGTATATGTGTCGGATCAGTGGGGTAAAAATCTTATTTCGTTTCAGAATGCGAGCGACGCACAAATTTTGTTGAAAGCGGCACCTGGTGTGTCTCTAGATGAGGTCCAGTTTGAAGCGCGCAGATTGATGCGTCAAATACGACGTTTAAAGCCACAGGAAAGTGATGATTTTGCCGTTAATAAAATGTCTATGATTACAGAAGCCATCAGTTCCTTATTTATACAAATTCGGAAGATTGGTATCATTATTGGCGGATTTGCGATGGTCGTTGGTTGTTTTGGGGTGGCTAATATTATGTTCGTTTCTGTAAAGGAACGCACCCGTGAAATTGGAATTCAAAAAGCATTAGGCGCAAAGAATGTGGCCATTAGTGCGCAGTTTTTGATGGAAAGTATTTGGCTAAGTATAGCAGGAGGTATTATTGGTTTATTGGCGGTCCAAATGGTATTGTGGTTGCTTGGAATGGTCGTGCAACAGCAATTTGGCAACGATGTGGTGTTGTCTTTGAGTCCTAATGATACCCTTTTGGGTGTGGTAACGTCTGTTATTGTGGGACTTGTGGCCGGAATAATTCCGGCGCGTAGCGCGGCAAGATTGAATCCGGTAGACGCCATACGCTCAAGTTGAGTCTTCCCCAACAAGGTTTTTTTGTAACATTTCTTTCTTTCGAGGTTTATGATTAATTTTGTTTCATGGAGTTATCAGGAAAAATTGTACAAATTTTAGAAAAACAAACGGGAGAGGGCAAAAACGGAACTTGGGAAAAGCAAGATTATGTGCTCGAAATTCCTGGACAATACCCTAAAAAGGTGTGTTTCAATATTTGGGGTGCAAAAATTGGTCAATTCAACATCCAAAATGGAGAATTTATCAATATTGGTATCGATCTCGAAAGTAGAGAATACAATGGCCGCTGGTATACCGACGTGAAAGCGTGGAAAGTGGAACGTCCGGGTGCTCCAGCAGCGGGATCCGGTTCGCCTGCACAAGCTACAGTTGGTGGAGATCCTTTTGCCAATACCGGTCAAATGGACGATCCATTCGCTTCTAATTCTGGCTCTTCTGATGGGGCAGACGACCTGCCCTTCTAAAAGAAATTTTTTAAACGCACCACCTTTTGGTGCGTTTTTACGTCTATGATATAATCGATACAAGTTATGATGAAATTTAAATCCTGCGGGTTAATCGCCCTCTTTTTTGCCTTCCTGTTTAATATATCTACCCTTTCAGCCGTTGATTATTATGTTAATGCGAGTACGGGTAGCAACAGCAATACTGGTCTTATTGGATTCCCTGTAAAAACGATTCAACACGCCATGACCCTTGGATTGGTGGCGAACGATAAAATATTTATTGAGGGGGGAGATTATTCTGCCGACTCTATTGCCATTGATAAATCATTAACGTTCGAGTTGAATGGATCTGTAAAATTAGGAATTTTAAAAATGCGTCAGATTTCGATCCTATTAACACTCGATGGCAATACAACTGGACAATTGGATATCTCAAAGACTTTATATTTAGACAGTGGTAACATATTAGCCAATAATACCACAGCTAAATTGCGACTCCTTGATGGGGCCAAACAAGTTAATGGGTCTGCCAAGTCATTTATCAGCGGGGGCTATGCGTTTCAATATGTATCCAACACATTTACAAATTTTACATGGCATTTAGGAAATGCTAAAGATTATCGGCCCGTTTATTTAGCCGCTATGAACCGCTCGGGGATAGGGGCAGAAGATTATTATGCCCAGTTCAATCCAACCTCGGGTTTGTTGGTGAATTCTACTTTAGACGTAAAAACACGCAATATATCTACTTTGAATCATTGGTTCTTGAGTAAAACATCGGCATCGGTAACTACCACCAATATTCAATTGCGTTTTTACTTTAACAAAACGCAGAATGACGATCAGGTATACGATGCGCCAAGTTTGCAAATTTTACGTTCTATATCTAGCGCAGCTTGGGTCGTTATCAATAAAGGCGGATCGTCGAATAATGTCGGTTCTATATCTACGGGCGTTATGAGTACTGGAGATTTGGGACATTTTGTATTAGGTAACGAAAAAGGCGGTGCTAATTACCAAGGTGGAATCAATACATTAGGCAATACCACAGATCCTTTCATTAAGATTGAGCGCTTAGAAGGAAAAAAATGCGAGGAGGATACGTTGAAATTTCGCGCACTTGTGAAAAATGTGAATGTATCAACAGATTATTTTACATGGAATTTTGGTGACGCAGCGGCATATGCTTCTGCATTTTATTTAGACTATCCCAAAACTACTGTGCCAGCAAGTCCCGACACGCTCGCATTCCACGTATTTAGAGTCGCGGGATCCTATTTGGTCAGCGTTGAAGTCGAGAATGCAATTGGTGGTAAAAAAGACAAAACCAATTTTCCCGTAATCATACGTATCAATCCGGAAACCAATACCGACGGGGGTAAATGGCTAAGTTATGAGAGTTATCCGAATAGGGGATTAGATACAGTAAGTAACGCGTTTGTTTGTCAAGGACAACGGTTTTGGGTTGTAGACAAATACGGAATTTCAAAGGAGGCATCGCCTAGCAAAACGACGGAATCTATGTTCTCTACCTCGTTTACTATAGAAGGTATAGTGCCCCCTATCAATACGATTTTTACTCCGCCCAAAGGGGTTTTAGATACGTTCAAAATGTCGCTTAATGTCGCGGGTTCATATAAAGTTATCATAACGAGAGAAACGAACCAGGGATGTATCGCCATTGAGAAATTGGATATACGCATTTATGCCAATCCAGGTCCGCTAATCGATTTTACAGAAAAGTGTGAAACACCCCCGCTAACTACCATCAATCCGCGCAATAATACAACAGATCCCGAAGCCGATAATAAAATGGTTTCTTGGGACTGGCATTACCGCGGGGTATCTGTAATCAACCAGAAAGTCAACAAAAATTATGTGTTTTCCAATGCGGATCCCACACCTAATATGGTAAAGTTGGTGGTACGTACCAACAAGGGTTGTGTCGATTCCATTGAAACCGATGTGGTTGTGCATCCGAAGCCCATTGTAAATAAGCTTTTCCTCGACAATATTTGCTTTGGGGAAATAACGGATTTCGATTCTGATGCCTCTATTAATTATGGTGGAAGTATAAACGATTACATTTGGTCATTTAATCGAGACAATCCATTCTTAAAACTAGACTCTAATAAAACCACCACCTACGAATATCTGGCACCTGGTTTATATAAAGTGCGCTTACGGTTAGTGTCTGATGAGAATTGTATTACCATCAAAGATACCAACTTACGCATTCACCCGCGCCCCCAACCACAATTTCAAACAAAAAGTGTTTGTTTCGGCGATACGACTCGATTCCGCAGGGTGTTACAACGTTATCCAAGGGAAGACAGTATGTTTTATCAATGGTATTTCAATTACCAATTCGTAAAACAGGATACAGCCGTAAAACGCGTTTTCAGCGCTCCCGGCATTTACAATGTGAGCCTAATAGGAACATCTTTAGTAGGTTGCCGAGATTCGGCTATCGGTATTGTGAGGTCATTCCCAGTTCCCAATCCTACGTTGGGATTGGATTTGTCCATTGCAGGAAACGATACGTTCCAATGTTTAAACGCCAACCAATTTACATTCAATTATGACTTTGGCTTGGACTTGTATGATACCATTGACGTTTCACGATTGGATTTTGGTGATGGAACCCTTGAAAGTCCTGCCATTACCACCGTGCATCGATATGCCACAGACGATACCTTTACCGTGCAATTGCGCGTGCAAAATATCAACGGATGTGCCGACAGTGTTACGCAAGTAGTCGCCGTATGGCCTTCTCCTGTAGCTGATTTTGATTTCGAAGGTATATGTATGCCCGATTCGGTAACCTTTGTGGACACCAGCAGTACTTCAAAATATCCGATTACCAATAGGTATTGGAATTTTGGAGACGGTAAGGTAGATACCGGTTCTGTATTGGTGAAACACCCGTATCCCAATTCAGGTCCATATAACGTAACACTTATTGTTGAATCTTCTTTGGGATGCACCGATAC
>CAMBBZ010000043.1 GCA_945863965.1 Chitinophaga pinensis
GTCATGTTAACGGCGTTCCGACTGGCATGAGAGAAGAACACGTGATCGCCTGGATTGATGGCTTCCACCAAATCAACAAAAGCAGGTATGTGAGAGGTATCCCTAAAGTCGAAATGATAATACACTTGTTCGTTAAAGGGATGTCCAAAAGACGTCCATTTTTTACCATCCTTACATAAAGGTGTTTGCCCAAGAACGGGAATAGGTTCTAACGTAGATCGGTCAATAACAACCATATCAAAACCGTCAGTGCAGGTGGTGGAATAATGCAATAAGCGGTTAGCCGTGGTCCAAAACCGTATACCATCACTTGAAAAATTGCCTAACATAAACACTTGTTTGAAAGGGCATGGATCTTGGTCTAGGGGGAATACGGAAACTTCGCGGTCTATACGGGAGGTATCTAAATAAAACAGCCGAATATTGGTACACATGACCTCTTGCGGTACTTTGCTGTAATTTTGAACGGTTACAAACTCTTGAGAATCGCCCGGATAAATATCAAAATCAAATGACATGCGTTGGGTAGTTCTTCGATTAAACTGCGCATTTTTTCCTGAATAAAGTCCCTCTTTGGTTACGGTGCCGAAACCAATTCCTAGATCAGCAGGCCAAAAAACCATTTCATCGGAATTATGAAACCAAGTGCAGATGATGGCCCCAGCGCTGGCTATTTGATCGCTTTCATTTACAACATAATAAATCATGGAATCTTGCTGTTTCCGAATTCCCAAGCGAAAAGATTGTGAATAAAGGCTCTTAAAAGAAAATAATGCGATAAAGAGCACAGCGGCGCTACGAAATACAGGGGAGCTCATTAACCAAAGTTAAGGCATCGTAATAGATTTAACAACATATTACCAAGAGGATACGCAAATGCTGTTGTAATATTGTGTTATGCGATGGGTAATCCAACGGGTTAACGCGGCTAATGTTGCAGTAAACAACCAAGTAGTAGGAGAAATAAAAAAGGGATTGATGGTGTTATGCGGCATAGAGGAGCGCGATACCAAAGAAGATGTTGATTGGTTGATACAAAAAACCATCCAAATGCGTATTTTCTCTGATGAGGCAGGAAAAATGAATCAATCGGTAATAACTGTCGAAGGAGGAATATTAATAATAAGTCAATTTACCCTTCACGCCCAAACGGCCAAAGGCAATAGACCCTCTTTCATTCGCGCCGCAGGTACCCAAAAAGCCAAATCGTTATACGATTACACCTTACTTCAAATGGCGAATAATTTCACTGGAAAAATAGGCGCTGGTATATTTGGAGCCGACATGAATATCACCTGTGAATTGGATGGGCCCGTTACCATAATTATCGACAGTAAAAATCGCGAATAATGGTTTTATTCTTTAAATAATAGATTGTCAATCAATCGAATGCCTTCGAGATAACCCGCAAATACCCAAGCCCTATTCATCAAACCCTTTTGGGTGTTTAAACGAACCTCCATAGGCTCTAAATATTCCGTTTCTATTCCGCTTTCCAACAAACGCAAACGCATGCTTTCTGTTTCGGTGGGAAATTCTCTTAGATGATCTAGTGCTTTGAAAATTTCCGCCGCGTCTTCACGACCCTTATCAGATAAACGCACATTTCTGCTACTCATAGCCAATCCTGATGCTTCTCTGCGCGTGCTAACGGTAACTAATTTTAACGATGGATACTTGAGAGCTGCAAATTCTTGAACCACTAAACATTGTTGCAGATCTTTCTGTCCAAAATAAGCGATACTAGGTTTTATTAATTCAAACAACCGATCCACCACATTAACGACCCCTTGGAAATGACCTGGTCGGTAAACGCCTTCAAGACCTAAAGCCGCTTGTCCCGGCGAAGCCGCCTCGTACGTATCATTCTCAGGATATATTTCCCCCGTAACAGGAAGAAAAACGGCATCTACCCCAGAAGCTTGGAGCAAGATTAAATCACTTTCTATTGTTTTAGGATACGCCAATAAATCGGCCGTTTGATTGAATTGTTTGGGATTAACGAAAATACTCACCGCAACAAACGTGTTTTCCAATCGTGCTTGCGCTACAAGATCCAAGTGCCCTTGGTGCAGAGCCCCCATAGTGGGAACGAATCCCCAAGATCCTGACGTATCGCTGCGAAAAGCCGCCCATTTATCTCTCGTATAAAACAATTTCATAGGCCCAAAAGCGCTACAAATTAAAGAAGAACCAAAGGAATTGTTTTGAAAAGTCGGATTTTTTTCGTTAATTTTGTAAACTGTCCTTTTAGGAACACAACCAAAGCTTATGGAAGTAAAAAAGAAAAGAGTGTTGTTTGTTAGTTCTGAAATGTCTCCCTTTCTTGAGACTTCTCCACTCGCAACGATTACGCGCATGTTGCCACAAGCATTGCAGGAGCAAGACAACGAAATCCGTATTTTAGTACCCCGGTTTGGCGTCATCAATGAGCGTCGCAACCGCCTGCATGAAGTAGTCCGCCTTTCTGGAATCAACATTTCCATCGACGATAACGACAACCCCTTGGTGATTAAGGTTGCGTCTGTTCCAAATACAAAAATGCAGGTCTATTTTCTCGACAATGAAGACTTTTTTCATCGTAAAAATATTTTCAACGACGACGATGGTAAGTTTTTTGAGGATAACGACGAGCGCACCATATTCTTTTGTAAAGGTGTTATGGAAACCGTTAAAAAGTTAGGCTGGGCGCCGGATATCATTCATTGCCAAGGCTGGATGACGAGTTTGATCCCCCTCTACCTTAAGACTATTTATAAAGACGAACCTGTATTTGAACATGCGAAAATAGTTTATAGTGTTTATCACGAAACATGCAACGACAGCTTAGGTGCCGATTTTATGCGAAAAGCAAGTATGAACAATATTGCAGATTCGTGTTTGGAGTGCTTTGGTACAGGTTCCGTTAACGATATTAACATTGGTGCCATTCGACATTCGGATGCGATTGTGACAGGCTGTGCAGAAGCGCACAAATCTGTTGAAGATTATCTAGAAGGCAAATTAGTCATGCGCCATACCGACGATAATAATCAAGAAGATTATGTATCGCTTTACGAAAAACTAATGTCTTAAAAATTTACGTATCGCATTTCTTGATCCCTCAACCCTTGAAGTCAAGCATTAAAATAGGATTTGTTGTAGCCCTAATTGGTGGGTACTCTTCCTGCCAAAAGCGTGAAGGCAATATTATACTTCCCGGACAAGTTAACGGGCAGTTGTCCTTATTCGTAAAGGATAGTTTTGTTCTCAGAACGCAAACTGTTGATGAAGATTCATTGCCCGGCAATGGGTTAAGTTATTGTATAGTTGGTGCTATTAACGACCCCGTTTTAGGACCGAGTGTAGCGGCTATGTATGCCGATATCACGCTCATCGAACCAAGTTCTAGTTTTCCCAATAGTATATTACCCGATTCAGCGGTGTTGTTTATTCCTACCGTGGATGGGCTTAATTATTATGGAAACCGAAACTTTCCTTTTGACCTTGCCATTTATCCACTAGCAGAAAAGATTGATGGAACTAAAATATACTATCAAACCGATACCGTAAGAACGAATAACACCATTAGTAGCCGTTATGTGGGTCCTTTAAACAATTCCTACACAGACAGTATCGCGTACAGAAAAACCAAATTAAGGCCCTACAATGGGTTGCGTGTGCGCCTTTCCGACGCGTTTGCCAATCGCTTAATGTCTATGCCCAAAGAGGCTTATGAGACCAATGATGGACTTGACAAGCATTTTCAAGGAATCGCGATTATACCGCAAAATACGGCTCAAATTCCGAGCGGCGAAGGTTGCTTCACGGTTTTTGATGTTAATAACGTACTTTCTTTAGACTACAGAGCCAAAATATTGCTGTATTATAATGACTCTAGTACGTTTGTTTTTGGCTTTTCTGGAAGAAATCAAACCATTAATCACGGAAAAACGGGTCCATACCCAACCGCTGTTACCACCCAACTGAACAATCCGGACTCTAGTTATATAGAAACGTATGCCCAAGCATTGAGCGGTATCAAAACCCGTATACAGATGCCCGATTTATTAAACATCGTTAAAGACCAAAACGTAGCCATTAACAATGCTTACATTGAATTTTCGGTAAGTAATTATTCGGAATATTTCTTTGCCGCGCCTAGATTGAGCTTGTTTCAACCTCTTGGTGCTGGTTCAAAGCGGAACTTTCTTATCGAGGATGCCGCTACTTTATCGAATTATGGCGGTGTGTATAATCCAAGCACCGGTACGTACCGTTTTGTCATTACCCGGCACGTACAAAACCTTCTTAATAGCAAGGTTTTTAATGATATAGATAAAAACTTAGGTCTTTATTTAGCAGTTCCAAGCGACCAGCCTGTTATCGGTGCCCGTTGCGTTATTGACCACCGAAAAACTAAGCTTCACATTACCTACACCAAACTAAATTAAACTAATTACGTTTATTAATTGCAATGCATAGCCGCAAACCCTATCAACTTGTTAGTCGGGAATGGAAATCTACCGATACCACCTTCACGGTAAACGGCGTTGAAATCGGAAAAGAACTTATGCTCATCGCCGGACCTTGTGCGGTTGAAAATGAGGAACAAATTTTTACGATTAGCGAATTTTTGGCCAAACAAAACATCAAATTTATGCGCGGCGGGGCTTACAAACCTAGAACCAGTCCATATTCGTTTCAAGGGTTAAAGACCGAAGGCTTGGTAATGATGCGCAAAGCAGCCGATGCGCATGGATTGGCCGTAGTTTCTGAAATAATGAGCATAGACCGCGTTTCGGAATTCAACGAATATGTCGATATTTTCCAAGTGGGTACGCGCAACATGCAAAACTATGCCTTGTTACGCGCTTTAAGTAAAACCAATAAACCCGTATTATTAAAAAGAGGCATGAGCAGTACCATTGAGGAATGGCTTTTGGCTGCGGAATATATTGTTTCTGGTGGCAACGAAAAAGTGATTTTATGCGAACGTGGAATCCGCACTTTTGAAACTGCCACACGTAATACCCTCGATTTGTCGGCAATCCCCTTAGTGAAACAATGGAGTCACCTGCCCATTATTGTTGATCCTAGTCAAGGCACCGGCGTACGCGAATTAGTGGCCCCCATGAGTGCCGCGGCTATAGCCGCAGGAGCAGACGGCCTCATTATCGAGGTACACAACCAACCGAATGAGGCATTAAGCGACGGGGACCAAAGTCTTTATTTAGATCAATTGGAACAATTAATACAGCGGTTAACTAAAATCGCCGCGATTAATGAAAAATCTTTCGATTTTCAGAGTCCCAAAATTAATATCCCTACGTAATTTTTAATTTAGGCTCAACCCCTGTTATTTTTTGGGCTCAGCATGAGTATGCGATAAGCTCAAACTTTAATATACCGTATATAGGATCCCACATATGAGGGGGACTTAAAGAATGGCTTTGAATTACATTAAAGCGCCCTACTTAACCACACCGAGTTCTTTTCCCACTTTTACGAACGCATCAATCGCTTTATTTATTTGTTCGGGGGTATGCGCGGCCGATAACTGCACACGTATCCTAGCTTGGTCTTTAGGCACGACTGGATAGAAGAAACCTATAACATATATTCCCTCTTCCAAGAGTTTGTTAGCCATCGTTTGACTCAATTTGGCATCGTATAACATAATAGGGACAATCGCACTATTACCGTCTTTAAAATCAAACCCTGCGGCCTTCATACCCGCTTTAAACTGATTTACATTTTGCTCCAAACGATCCCGTAACTCGGTGGTTTCATTAAGCATATTCAATACTTCTATACTCGCACCTACGATACTCGGGGCTAAGGAATTTGAAAAAAGATAGGGTCTCGACCTTTGGCGCAAAATTTCAATGATTTCTTTTTTTCCGGTAGTGTAACCACCCATTGCACCTCCCAGCGCCTTACCTAGAGTACCTGTAATAATATCGATTTCTCCGTGTACTCCGCAATATTCTGGCACCCCTTTACCCGTGGCGCCAATAAATCCTGCTGCATGACATTCATCGGTCATTACCAGCGCATCGTATTGTTTGCCCAAAGCCACTATTTTATCCAATTGTGCCACACTTCCATCCATTGAGAATACACCATCGGTAACAATAATTTTAAAACGAGCACCATCGGCAATTGCCTGTTTAAGCTGTGTTTCTAAATCGGCCATGTTGTTATTTTCATAGCGATAGCGTTTAGCCTTACACAAGCGCACCCCATCAATTATAGAGGCATGGTTGAGGCTATCTGAAATAATTGCGTCTTCCGCCCCAAAAAGTGGCTCAAAAACGCCCCCATTGGCATCAAATGCAGCCGCATATAAAATAGTATCTTCCGTTCCGTAAAATTCCGCTATTTTCTTCTCCAATTCTTTGTGTATGTCTTGAGTTCCACAAATAAATCGCACGCTACTCATACCGAAACCATGCGTATCAATTGCACGTTTGGCGGCATCCAAGATTCGTTTGTGACTGCTTAAACCCAAATAATTATTGGCACAAAAATTCAAAACCTCTTGGCCACCCTCTAAGGTAATAAGGGCATCCTGGGGCGAAGTAATAATACGCTCTCGCTTAAGTAAGCCGGCATCTTGAATTTGAGTGAGTTCGTTTTCGAGGTATTGCTTTATAGATCCGTACATAGTATAAAATATAATTACAAAAGTAACAAAGATTGCGAACAGAGGCTTTAAAATCGTTTAAATAAAGGGCAATATCTCTTCAAGCCATTCTCGGTGATTTCCCAATCGAGGCACCTTGTGCTGTCCACCCAATTTCCCTTTTGATTGCAACCAACGCCTAAACGTATCGCACGAAGCCAAATGTACTTGAGGGTCTTTCATTAGCAGATTACCCTTGCGTTTGCCCGCATAATCACTATTAACCAATTTCAATTGCTCATCAAAAACTTCAATAAAGGCATCCAGCGAAATCGGGTTTTCTTCAAACTCAAAGATCCATTCATGCCCTTCCCTGCCTTTTTCAAAACAAGGGGCCCCAGTATAATCGACCAAACGAAGACCCATAATCTTACAAGTCTGTGTTACGGCAAAATCAGCATTGTCCATAATTAACTCTTCTCCAAAGGCGTTGATAAAAAGCTTGGTTCTGCCTGTGATTTTAAATAAATAGGGGTCTGTGCTTGAAAACGCAATTGTATCGCCAATTACGTACCGCCACAATCCTGAATTGCTCGTAACTACTATGGCATAGGTTACGCCAATTTCTACTTCCCAAAGAGGAATAGCAAATTCTGGACCTTTCGCAACAGGATAAAACTCATAAAAAATGCCATGGTGGGTCATTAACAGCAAATCGCGCTGTTCCGTGTAGGCTTGAACCCCAAAGAAGCCTTCACTGGCGTTGTAGGTTTCAATGTATTTCATTTGATTACCCGGTATGAGTTGTTTGTAGGTTTCCCTATAAGGTTCGAAACTCATACCACCGTGAATAAACAACTGTAAATTTGGCCAAACCTCGTGTATATGTTCCTTCCCGGTTATCTCAAGTATCCGATTCAACAACACCATCGTCCAAGTAGGGGCCCCAGAAATACTCGTAATATTTTGCTTAATAGTGGCTTGCGCCATTTTTTCTACCTTTTCTTCCCAATTATCCATGATCGCAATATTCAAATCAGGTGCGCTCTTATAATTGGCCCAAGAAGGCATATGAAACATCAATATGGCGCTTAAATCGCCCACAAATGCCTTCCCATTCATTTCATTCATTTTGTGTGTGCCACCAATAAGAATTCCTTTACCATCAAAAATATCCGCTTCCGGATAAAAGGCATGAAACTGGGTAAGCGCCTCTTTACTACCTTTAAAGTGATTGTGTTCGAGGGATTCGTACGAGATAGGAATAAACTTGGATTCATTGCTTGTGGTCCCCGAACTTTTGGCAAACCACATAATATCCGCTGGCCATAACAATTGCTGTTCGCCATCCATAGTGCGACGTATGAAGGGTTTTAACTCTTCATACCCAACTACTGGCAAAGCACTTCGGAATTCCTCATACGGCATTTCTGATTTAACCCCATAATTATGCCCGTATTCAATGCGACTTAGTTTATCTGTAAAAAAAGCCAATAACTCTTCTTGGTTTTGACGCGCTTTACCGGCAAACTCCCATAACTCTTGGTGTCTTTGTTTGAAATACCAACCGATTGCGCTAGAAATCATATGAGTCTATAAATGGAAAATACGCTTTTCATTTGGTATTATTAAGCGTTTAATTCGCTTTTATCAACGATTCCGTCTCGCAATCGTATAATACGTTTTGCGTGCTGTGCAATATCTTCTTCATGAGTAACTAACACAATGGTATTGCCGCCGTGATGGATTTCCTCAAAAAGCGCCATGATTTCATGACTGGTTTTGGTGTCTAAATTACCCGTTGGTTCATCGGCCAGTAAAATACTCGGGTTATTGACCAATGCGCGGGCTATCGCGACACGTTGACGCTGACCCCCGGACAGTTCATTGGGTTTGTGGTTCATTCTATCGCCGAGACCCACTTTGTTTAATACTTCTTTTGCGCGTTCCTCGCGCAGTTTTTTAGGTATACCTGCATAAACCAACGGCAAGGCTACATTTTCAATGGCGTTCATCCTATTTAATAGGTTGAACGTTTGAAATACAAATCCAATTTCTGCATTTCGGACTTCACTTAGCGCCGAATCCGACATTTTGCTAACCTCCTTGTCATTGAGCCAGTAATCGCCGGTGGTAGGCGTGTCTAAACAACCCACAATATTCATAAGCGTACTTTTACCAGAACCGGATGGACCCATGAGGGCTACGTACTCGCCTTTTTCTATTTTAAGATTAATCCCTTGAAGGGCAAAAACTATTTGTTCGCCTAATTGATAGCGTTTCGTAACTAGCGCGATATCGATGAGCGATTTAATCATGTTGGTCAATAACTTTCGGTGCTCTAAAGAAATCGCTGTCACGCTTGGGGGCGTTTTTCAAGGCTTCTTCTTTCGATATAGTTTGTATTACAACGTCACTGCGCAAAACCGTATGTGATTCACTCATATAAATTAGCGGCTCAACACCGGTAGTATCGACTTGTTGAAGCTGCTCACACATTCCCAAAATATTCTCTAAATCTTGACGGATGTTTTCCCGTTCTGGCCCTTCAAAAGACAACCGCGCAAGTTTGGCTAATGCCTCTATTTTTTCATCCGTTATTTTCATATAATTTGAGCTTTAATTAAATCCTTATTAATAATCGAAAAAACCGTATCGGCGAGTGCTTTCGCATCGTCGTCGGTCAAGTCTTTTGTGGGTATTGGGGCATGTACCCGCATTCTCATTTTACCGGGCGACATAAAATTGGTAAACACATTAAACCGCTTCATGTTATCAAAAATAGTAACGGGCACTATAGGCAATCCTTTTTCAATTGCTAATTTGAAGGCCCCTAATTTGAAAGGATATTTCATAAGCGGCGCATTATCGGGAATCCGACCCTCCGGGAAAATAAGCAAGCTGGCCCCTTTATCTAATTTATCGCCTGCTTTCAGGAACGCCTCGTGTGAATTGCGCAAGCTTTCACGTTTTACCGGTACATCAATAGTTCGAAACCAAATACCAAATAAAGGAATCTTACTTAATTCCATTTTCGCCATGAAAAAATTAAACGTTGGGAGGAAGCCCCCCATTAGTATAATATCTAAGTAGGAAGAATGATTGGCGCAAAACACATACTGTTCACGGGGATTGATACGTTGCTCAAAGGTGACATCAGGAAACATTCCGGTAAGTAAACAAGCCAAATGTGCCCAAAATTTACGGATTTTATCGGCGTAGTAATAGGTGCTTTCTCGAGATAGGAGAATCCAGAATAAAGGATATAACATTAAGAATAGACCGATGAATACCAATCCATAAAACCCCATGTATATATATCCCAAATACCGTTTGATCATCATTTCTTCTTTGCAATATATACCAACAAGGTAATAATCATACCCAAAGACAGATACATCTGTATTTCAAAACTTGCATACGTGCCCACTTTGAGTTTTTCTTCTAAGTTAGAAATCGCCAACTCTCTTTTCTCTTGCTTTTTAACTATAGTAGTTAATGTGACGTCTTTGGCAATATACGCATCAATGGCCCCAATTTGCATCGCTTTAAAGTGCTGAAATCTTTCGGGTTGGTTCGTTTGAATATGTTTGTAAGCCGCGACGTTGCATAACGCGGCAATTAACGACATCGTTAAACTGGCAAAAAGAATTTTACCCAATGTTAGTGGCTTGTTTTTAGACTCTACAACCGCGTTTTTGGATGGTTTTTCCTTCAGAGTCCTGTTTGATTCGGCTTGCGCATTTTCCGTAGATTCTAGAATGATTTGTTTTACTAGAAAGTACACGCCAAAACAGAGTATAAAGATGTTTGATAAGGTAGGAATCGCAGATAACGCATTCCGATGCATGTACAATTGATTAAAGAAATTGATCAGTACCATGCTGGCACTTAAAGAACCAAAAGCAACACCATAAATCAGCACACGTTTCAACATGTTAACAAAGGTACGGAGGAAATAATTTTTTAGGATAGGAAAATCAGGGCAAAGAAAAGGCCGGTTTTCACCGACCTTCCAATGGGTTAAGAGTCACTTATGATTCTTCGCTTTCGTCTGGGCGGGTATACTCGTCGAAATTATATTCCGGGAGCAGGTTGGATTTCACATGACCAATTGTTTCATTCAACGCATCGGCAAACTTATTAAAGTCCTCCTTGTATAAATGCAGTTTGGTTTTGGTGAAGGCGCCATCGTCGAAGCGACTACGTTTACTCTCGGTGATGGTGATATAAAAGTCGTTATTTCGAGTGGCTTTCACATCAAAAAAATACGTACGTTTACCCGCCCTCACTCTGCGAGAGAAAATGTCTTCTTGGTGATCTTGATCTTTGTAGTTGTCTTCATTCATAGGCATACCTTTCGATTTTGGTTCTTAAGCAAATATGCAAAAAAAATTGAGCTTTACCTCAATTTTATGACTTTTTCATGAAGGTTTTTTGGCACAAGGCTTCGTATTTCCATTTTACTATACACGCGGAAATTTAAACTGGCTTAGTGTCAGAACGAAACTAAGTATCAAGTGATTGGTTTTCATATAACCACGAATAATAATCATTTGTACCAACTAGGGTTTTATGCGTGCCTTTAGCCTCCAACTTTCCGTTCTCCAATACCCAAATTTCATCTGCTTTTATAATCGGCGCAACACGGTGGCTGCTCATAATCAACGTTTTTCCTTTTAGGGCTTTTTTTAGCCGTTCAATTATTTCCGATTCTGTTTCGGCATCCACCGCACTTAGGCAATCATCAAAGATATAAATATCCGCGTTTCGCATCAGCGCCCTTGCCAATGAAAGCCGCTGTTTTTGTCCGCCAGACAACGATACCCCGCGCTCACCAATGCGCGTTTCTATTCCTTTGGGAAACTGTGCGATATCCGTATCGAGCGCTGCAAATGCAATTACGCGTTGTAATTCTTCATCCGAAACGGATGTTTCACTTCCAAATAAAATATTTTCCTTTAACGTGTCACTAAATAAAAACGTGTCTTGTTGCACATACGCAATTTTCGAGCGAAACGCTGTTAATGAATAAGCCGAAATATCAGTTGCATCTACTGTATAAGTCCCTTTTTGAATTTCCAATTGCCTGGTTAATAATTGAATAAGGGTAGATTTTCCACTACCTGTTTTACCCACTATGCCAATAAAATCGCCTGGTTTAATAGCTACAATTACATCCTCTAATGCGGGAAAGTCCTTATCCGCATATTGATAATGCGCAATTTCAACTTTTATCTGTTGGAAGCTAGGGAACGGCGTAATGCCCGCATTTGACAACTCAGGTTCATTCATGAATTCATTAATTCTCTTCTGACTTGCGCTGGCTTTTTGAACCAAGGCCGTTGTCCAACCCAAACTGGCAACAGGCCAAATAAGCATGTTTAAATAAATAATAAATTCAGCCACATTTCCAGGGGTGAAACGACCTGCTTCTACTTCCCAACCCCCTATATACAAAACTAAAATGGTGCTCAAACCCATTAATAAGGTCATCAAAGGGAAAAAGATGGCATTTATTTTAGCCAATGATAGATTTTTTGTTTGAAAAACTTTTCCCGCCTCAAAAAAATCTTTGTTAAAATGGCTTTCCGCACCAAAGGATTTTATAATTCGAATACCGGCAAACGTTTCTTGTGCTTTGGTGGTAATTTCAGATAGTTGTTCCTGAATTTCCTTATTACCGATATTAATGCGTTTGCTTACTACATAAATTGAATAGGATAAAAACGGTAACGGTATCAATACCCAAAGTGTCAATGACGTATTAATAATGAGCATTTGGGCGACTATCAAAATAAACGAGAATAATACATTGGCAAAATACATGATCGATGGACCTATGTACATCCTAACATTAGAAACATCTTCGGTGATTCGCGACATAAGGTCGCCCGTAAAATGCTTCCTAAAGAAAGATTCATTCAAACGCTCGTATTTTTGAAAAATCTCATTTTTTTGATCGTATTCAATATTTCTGGAGGTAACAATCAAGGTTTGGCGCATAAGAAAGAGGAAAAATCCTTTAAGCAAGGCCACAACTAAAATAGCGATTCCAAATCCAAGCACCGTTTTGAGTGCTGCGGCGTACAACAGATTATTCTCGGTTAAAGATAGGTTTTGTGAAATCCAAAGGGCATCATCGATACCTAGACGAACAAAAACTGGTATGTAGATGGCAAATAAATTGCTCAGAATTACACACGCAATACCCAATAAAATTGGCCACTTGTAGCGTATCAAGTATTTATTTAAGGAAGCGAGTTCAGACACGGATAGTAGTAGGTGCAAAGGTACTTTTAAAAAAAGTCTGATCTCCGAAAACTTTTTAGTGTTATGCGTGTTTTTATGACGGGGTAGATTTAAGTTTTCATAGCTGGCACAGTCCTAGGTTAACACCTGGGATTTTGCTTTTTACGGCGAGGCCATTATTTTTAAAATATTTGAAAATCATGTTTCCACATGTTATCCATATTTTATATCTTTGCAGTCCAATTGAGTAGAATATGCATTTAACTGTAGAACAAAAGAAAGAAATTTTCGCCAAATTCGGTGGCGACGAGCGCAATACCGGTAGCACAGAGGCACAAGTTGCCATGTTTACTGAGCGTATCAACTACATTAGTAATCACTTGAAGCAAGCGCGTAAAGATAAAAGCGCTGAATTGTCGTTGATCAAGTTAGTAGGTAAGCGTAGAGCTTTACTTAACTATCTCGCTAAGCAAGACATTTTCAAGTATCGCGAATTGATTAAGGTATTAGGTCTACGTAAGTAAACCGCATCCCTCTTATGAATAGAAAAGCCCCGTTCGCCAAAGCGAAGCGGGGCTTTTTATTTAAAAAAATTTAACCTATGAATATCACAAAAACCCACTTTGATACCGGTAATGGCCGCATCATCGAAATCGAAACCGGCCGTATGGCCCGTCAAGCACACGGAAGTTGCATCGTAACCGTAGGCAAAACTATGTTGCTCGCTACGGTTGTTAGTAGCTACGACGCCAAAGATGGCATCGACTTTATGCCCTTGAGCGTAGATTACCAAGAAAAATTCGCCGCTGTAGGTCGCATTCCTGGTAGTTTCCAACGCCGAGAGGCTCGTTTATCTGATTATGAAATTTTAATCTGTCGTTTGGTAGACCGCTGCTTGCGTCCATTATTTCCAGAGGACTATCATGCCGATACCCAGGTTATGATTACGCTTTTGTCTTCAGATGAAAACGAAATACCTGACACTTACGTTGGATTAGCCGCTTCAACGGCTTTGCTTTTGAGTGATATTCCTTTTAACGGACCTATCTCAGAAGTACGTGTGGGCCGTATCGACGGAAAATTCATCATCAATCCTTCCCGCACAGAATTAGCACTCTCCGATATTGACTTATTACTTGGAGGTACCGCTAAAGACCTGAATATGGTTGAAGGTGAAATGAACGAACTTTCTGAAGACGATTTCTTGGAGGCTCTAAAATTTGGTCATGCCGCCATACAATCACAATGTGCTGAACAATGGAAATTAGTTGAAAAGCTCGGAGGCAAGAAACCCGTTCGTGAATACAATCATGAAGATAAC
Source organism: Chitinophaga pinensis (assembly GCA_945863965.1). Lineage (GTDB taxonomy): Bacteria > Bacteroidota > Bacteroidia > NS11-12g > UBA955 > VMCP01. Next base: position 14,181 of record CAMBBZ010000043.1, read on the forward strand.
GACGCAGAATTACGTGCACATGTAATCGCCGAAACGTCTGCTGCCATTCGTGAAGTTGCCGAGAGTGGCAAATCTAAAAAAGAGCGTTCTGAATCTTTCCGCGCCGTTTTAGATGCGTATTTAACCCGCTTCGAAGGACATGAGAGTAAGGATCGCATGGTTCGCTTATCGAAAAAATACTTCCACGAAGCCGAATACAACGAAATGCGTGCTATGATTTTAGAATCAGGCAAACGCTTAGACGGTCGTAAAACCGATGAAGTGCGTCAAATCTTTACCGAAATTGATGTACTACCTGCAGCACACGGTTCTTCTTTGTTTACCCGCGGAGAAACCCAATCTTTAACAACCGTAACACTTGGCGGAAAAACCGACGAGCAATTGCTTGACTCTCCAACCGTACACGGTCACAGTCGCTTAATGTTACATTATAACTTCCCTGGTTTTTCAACAGGCGAAGTACGCCCAAATAGAGGTCCCGGACGCCGCGAAATCGGTCACGGTAACTTGGCTTTACGCGGTTTAAGAACCATGCTTCCTAAAGACGTTCCTTACGTAATCCGAATTGTAAGCGATATTTTAGAATCTAATGGTTCTTCTAGTATGGCAACCGTTTGTGCGGGTTCTATGGCCCTTATGGATGCCGGTATTCAATTACAAAAGCCTGTAAGTGGTATTGCAATGGGTTTAATCACCAACGAAACTGGAAAATTCCAAATTTTGAGTGATATCCTCGGTGACGAAGATCATTTAGGTGATATGGATTTTAAAGTTATCGGAACTAAGGACGGTATTACCGCCTGTCAGATGGACATTAAGATTGATGGTTTGAATTGGGACATGGTTGGACAAGCTTTGAAACAAGCGAGTGCCGGTCGTATGCACATCTTAGGTGAAATGGCGAAGAGCATCAGCCAAGCGAGCAGCGAACTTAAGCCCCATACACCAAGAATCGAAGTTATCGAAATCGAGAAGGAATTTATCGGTGCAGTTATCGGACCAGGTGGTAAAATCATTCAAGATATCCAATTGCGCACCGGAACTACCATTTCAATCGAAGAACGCGATGGAAAAGGTTTCGTTGAAATTTTATCAGAGAACGCCGACAATATGCAAGCGGCTATCGATATTGTAAATGGTATCGTTGCCATTCCTGAAGTAGGCGCTACCTATACGGGTAAAGTTAAAACCATCACTGATTTCGGAGCTTTTGTGGAATTCATGCCTAACAAAGACGGCTTGTTGCACATCTCAGAAATTTCATGGGAAAAGACTCCGACTATGGAAGGTTTATTCGAAGAAGGTCAAGTACTTGAAGTTAAATTGGTAGAAGTTGACAAAAAGACCGGCAAATACCGCTTGAGTCAGCGTGCATTAACTCCAAAACCTGAAGGTTACGTAGAACGCGAACGCGAACCACGTCCAAGCAGCGGACCTAGAAATGGGGATCGCCGCGACGACCGTCGTGGGGGTTCAGGTGGCGGAAATCGCCGCCGCGACTAATACGCGTTAGTACACTAAAATATAAAAAGGTCCGCTCTTTCAGAGCGGACCTTTTTTT
>CAMBBZ010000044.1 GCA_945863965.1 Chitinophaga pinensis
TTGCCTATGAATGCGCAAGACATGAGTTTCCCCTATCCATCCATAGCAGAACGCGGAACGATGAAAAAAGGAACTTTTGAAATCAACAAAAACAACTCAGATATCGTTAATTGTTTAGGAATGCCCGCCGTTCTTTTCGATATAAAAGGACGTGCCATCATGAATCCCGATGGATTTAAAGGCTTCACCGATCACATAACCAATACCAGTGCCATTGATTTAGGATTCGATGCCGATATCCCAATGACTTTCACGGCGCAAAATTTCGCTTATATCGATACCTTAGAACAAGGACGTTCTTTGCAAGGCTTGGCCGATTTTGATTTATTAGAGTTAAAAATCAAAACCATCAATGGCTTTCCCTTGGGCGGAACCTTGGACCTGATTTTTACAGATTCTGCGTATAAGGTCATTGATTCACTAGTCAACGTAACCTTGTTACAGTCTGCAATTGTAGGCACCGACGGAAAAATCACAGCCTCTTCCGAAAACATGAGCACCTTTTTAATGCCCGGTGTTATGCTTGATAAGTTAGATGCCAAGAAATGCGAGTATATTTTAATTCGAACCAATTTCAGTTCTTACGATAACGGCAACGTACCCGTGAGTATTTATACCAGTTGTGCACTCGATGTTTCATTGGCGTTCCGTGCCATTTACACTACAGAACTTTAATACGAAGCCAGATGAAAAAAATAAACATCCTTTCGATTCTTGCCTTCGGCTTTATAGGTGGATTAAAAGCACAAGCTTTTTTTGAGTTTAACAACCGTCATCTATCCCAATCACAGCTTTGGAATCCTGGCTTTATGCCGCAATACAAAGCCACGCTATCGGTAGGACAAACCTATTTTGGAGCCCAATTTGTTGGCGCCACGCTTAATGGGTTGTTTGGAAAAGAGGAAACTCCTTTGCAAACGGTTAACCGTATGGTGGGAGAAAATGAGAAACAACTGGGAATCGACTTATTTCATCAAAGCGATTTATTCCATTTTGGATTCCGCAGTAAAAAATCTTATTTCGCCATTAATAGCACCCTCATCAACGAGGCTTCGGTGCGAATGCCCAAAGATCTCATCGGATTGGCTTTCTTGGGGAACGGTGGTTTTATCCAAAACGATGCCAATATTGATTTCTCAGGGAATCAGATGCGTTCGTATTTAAAAAACACCTTTACTTACGGTCGTTTTCTTACCAATGAACTGTCAGTTGGCGTGAATGCCTCGCTCATAAATGGGATCACCGATTTCTCAATGGACCAAGCCCGATTTGGAATTGGTACGGATACGGGAACCGCTTCTATTTACAGCTTGAGAATGCAAGGTGCCGTTTCTGGAAGAGCCTCTTTATTAGGGTTAAATGTAGATCAGGTATTAAACGATTCCAATTACGATGCCCAACAAACCGTTACCGATCAACTTAGTCAGATTCAAATTGGCACCAATCAAGGATATGCCTTTGGATTCGGTGCTGTTTATCGCTTAAACGAAAAATTGCGTTTTTCACTAGCCGTGCAAAACTTGGGCAGTATCTTGTGGAATTTAGGCGCACAAGAGTTAAAAATGAATACGTCAGAATGGGTTTGGAATGGCCTAGATACGTCGCAAACCGCTAATTTGAGCGATGAAATCAGTCAGCAGCTTCAAGATACGTTCTTAAGTAAATTTGACCTACAAGGAAGTACAATTTCTTCATACACCACTAAATTCAATCCGCGCTATACGCTCGGCGTTGAATTCTTATTACTTCCGCGGACCCACCTCCAAGCATTCGGTGGATATGGATTTGGAATGAGCGGTGATAAAATATTCCTAAGTACAGCGCTACACCAAGAACTAGGTGAATGGGTAGATTTACGGGTTGGTTATTCTCTTTTTGATATTGATAATCCTTCGCATCGCTTGGGACTAGGTTTGAGTTTAAACCTCGGTCCTCTGCAAATATTTGGATCTGTTAACGATGTACTTGGTATTGTCAATTACCGTACAGCCACGGCCACCTCCGGTATGATTGGAGTTAACATCAACATCGGAATGCGCAAAGACCGCGATTACGACGAAGTTCCTGATAAACGCGACAGTTGTTTTAGAACTTTCGGTGTATTAAGTAACGATGGCTGTCCTTATGGTTTCCTTGGCGGATCTATGAGTTACGACGAAGAAGAGTTAGAAATAACTACGGAAGAAAAAGAAATAGATATTCCTAGCGCCGAACTCATCGAAGAAATACAAGCGGAATCTCCAAAAGAGTCCCCTAAAAAACAAATTGAGTCTAAAAAGCCAGAAGCTGTTGAGACCGAAGAATCAGCGATAGAGGTTTTATCTGAAGTATCGGAAGAAACCACCTCCGCCGCCGAACCTGAATCCACACCTTCCCAAGAAATAGCATCTGCAAAAACGGAAACCGGCAAAAAAGCGGAAGCCGTAAGCCTTGGAAACAAGACGGCAACTGCCACTAAAGACTCCACACCAGTTGCACCAACAACAACTGCGTCCGATTCTGTAAAAACATTTACGGATGTCGAAATCCAAGCGTTGAAAGAAACAAATGCCCGTATCGATTCCGCAGCATTAGATTTGAGCACAGATTCACCTAATAACAATTCAAAATCAAGCACCATAACAGATGCGAAAGCGGATAAAAAATCCGAGGTGGCTCCTATCATAAAGGAAGTAACTCCTATCATTCAGGAAGTCGCTCCTATTAAAAAGGAAAAAACTAAAACTAAAAAATCGAAAGATCTCGAAGATTTGATGAACCGTTAAGGGAAATTTACCTTAATAAATTCGCTCCTAAAACCGGAATTATTATTCCTGAGTCTTGACTCACCCGTTTAATTTCTTCCAATTCGCGTTGTGGCTTCCCCAAAGGTTCGTCGCTCAAGTCAAACGTTCCATAATGCATGGGAATGAAATACTTGGCTTTCAAATCCTTAAAGGCTTGATAGGCTTTAGTCGGACTCGAATGGTTGTCTTCCATGAACCATTCCGGCTCATACGCACCAATTCCTAAAATAGCGTAGTCGATTTGGGGAAATAGTGCTGCCACGTCTTTGTAATGCGATCCATAACCGGAATCGCCACCAAAATAAATCGTGTATCCCCCAATTTTAAGGATGAAAGCCCCCCATAAACGTTGATTGGTATCCGTTAATCCGCGTTTCGCCCAATGTCGCGTCGGTAAAAAAACCAATTCAAATCCTTCGGTATTGTACTGTTGATACCAACCGGCTTCTTGGCCCGTTGCCTGCTTCAAAAATTTCTTCAAAAGCCCACTCATATTCAATCCTGTGAAATAGTGTAGATTGGGATGCCATTTGATTAGTTTATTCAAGCTGGTTTTATCGCAATGATCTCGATGATCGTGCGACATCAACAGATAATCCGTATGCGGTATTTCTTTGGGATCTATGGGCAAGGGCGACCACCTTTTGAGTACAGTCGCTTTATTGAAAACAGGATCTGTGATGAACTGAATTCCGCCAATTCTTATAATAAACGTGGCATGACCCAACCAAAATATGCCATTTTTTTGGGTGTCCTTGAGCTCGCTCACATCCGAACAAACTTCCAATCGGAACGTATCGCGCTTCTTCTCCGCTTCATACGGATTCCGCTTGCTTTTCCAACGCCATACATCAGAGAAGTTTTTGGTTAACGGAAATTCATGGTTTTGATATTGCCCGTTTCTAATAGGGTTGCCTTTCCATGCTAAAAGGGTATCTACCCCTGCAATAAATGGAATTTCAGGATTGTAAGGAGGGAGTTTTTTGGACATTTCGCAAGAACTCAGTATAATAATAATGGCATAAATCGCACTACGCATCGACGGTTTGACTTGGTTTTAACGCTTTTTTCCATTCATTTAGTTCATACAGTGCCTGAAAAACATCATTAACCCCGAGCACCTCAACAATAAATGCTTTATCTGTCTGCTTGGCCGTATATTTTTTAGGATTTTGGGCCAACATACTTATTAAATAACTAAAAGAATCTGATTGATATACGGCTGCACTTGATTCACCTGGATAAAAACACCGCATTTTTGTGGGCGTTAACGCCACTTTTTCGAGGCCTAATTCTTTGGCCGACCATTTTAAACGCACCGAATCTATCAAGGCCAGCACTTCTTGTGGCGGCTTGCCAAAACGGTCCTTTAACTCATTCAAAAAATCGCGCAACCCCAATTCTGTTTTCACATTCGATAACTCGCTATACAAACTAATCCGCTCCGAGGTTTGACTCACATAATAGGCAGGGATTAAAATTTCGTAATAGGTATCTATTTGACAATCGCGGCTTTCAATATTTTCTTCGACTTGGTCGAAAAGATTTTTGAATTCTTCCTTTTTAAGTTCTTGAACCGCTTCATCCAGTATTTTATGGTACATGTCAAAACCCATATCGGCGATAAAACCACTTTGCTCTGCACCCAATAAATTTCCAGCCCCCCTTATATCAAGATCGCGCATGGCCACTTGGAACCCACTGCCCAACTCCGAATATTCCTCTAATGTTCGTAAACGTTTTCGCGAATCTTCCGGCAAACCTGCAATGGGCGGACTTAACAAATAGCAAAAAGCCTTGATATTGCTTCGACCCACGCGTCCCCGCATCTGATGCAAGTCGGAAAGTCCAAACATATGGGCATTATTTATAATAATGGTATTGGCATTAGGAATGTCGAGTCCACTTTCTATAATACTTGTAGCGACTAACACATCGTATTCGCCTTCAATAAAACGAACCATTACATCTTCCAACTTATGCCCTTCCATTTGTCCATGCGCCACACACACGCGCGCTTCGGGCACTTCCCGTTCAATCATAGCGGCCAAATCGTAAATGTCTTTAACCCGCGTATGCACCACAAAGGCCTGTCCACCGCGATGAATCTCATCGGTGATGGCCTTTTGAATGGTATCCTTAGAAAAAACGGCCAATTCGGTTTGCACGGGTTGTCGATTCGGAGGGGGTGTATTGATTATACTTAAGTCCCTCGCGCCCATTAGACTAAAATGCAGGGTTCTCGGAATAGGCGTAGCCGTTAACGTAAGGGTATCCACATTCGTCCGTATACTCTTCAATTTCTCCTTCGCTCCTACTCCAAATTTCTGCTCTTCATCAATAATTAAAAGGCCTAAATCTTTGAATTTTATATCTTTTCCAATCAAGCGGTGGGTACCAATAATAATATCCACTTCTCCACTTTCCAATTTACGAATGGTTTCTTTTTGATCTTTGGCAGATTTGAACCGGTTTAGATATTCTACGTTTACGGGGAAGCCTTGGTAACGTTTGCGAAAACTGCGGTAATGTTGCTGGGCCAAAATAGTGGTTGGCACTAAAACCGCCACTTGCTTAGAATCACAAACGGCTTTAAAAGCAGCGCGCATGGCTACTTCAGTCTTACCAAAACCCACATCGCCACACACCAAACGATCCATAGGTTGTTCGCTCTCCATATCCCGCTTGACCATGTCAATAGCCTTGCCCTGGTCGGGTGTATCTTCATAAAAGAAGGAAGCTTCCAATTCCATTTGCATGTAATTATCTGCAGAAAACGCAAATCCTTTTTCCTTTTTTCGCTGGGCGTATAGTTGTATCAATTCCCGAGCAATATCTTTTACTTTTTTCTTGGTCGTTCGTTTTTGCTTCTCCCAAGCGCCCGAGCCCAATTTGTGCAAATGGGGCTGCGTTCCGTCTTTACCACTGTATTTACTTACTTTGTGTAAGCTATTTACCGACACATAAAGCAAATCATTATCTCGATAAACGATGCGCAAGGCTTCTTGTTTGACGCCATTTACATCCATCGTTTCTAATCCCGCAAACTTTCCAATACCGTGATCGATATGGGTAATAAAATCACCAGGTTTTAGGTTGCGCAGTTCCCGCAATGAAATCGAGGTATTTCCGGAAAATGTATCTCTCGACTTTGGTTTATAGTACTTATCAAATAATTGATGTTCGGTAATGCAGGCCAAACGACTTTCATGATCCACAAATCCATTAGAAAGCCCCACGTATACGGGCGAAAAAAGCTCGTCTAGTTGCGCTTCCTTTAACAATACCTGAAGCCGTTCAATTTGTCGATTATTATCGCTAAACACCAAGGTTTTGTACCCTTTGAGTTTATATTCTTGGAGCCATTTGTGCATTAACTCCATGTTCCGTTTGAACAGCGGTTGGGGCTCTTGTTCAAATTTAACGGCCACATGCGACACATCGGGTTTATCACCTCCTAATTGAATCTTTTTGAACCCATCCGACATTTCTTGAAATTCCTTGGGTGTTAGCCACACATTTTTCGGGTGTCGACCGTCGGCTTCCGGATTATTGACTTTTGCTTGGTGGAAGCGTTGTAAGGTAACTTCCCACATCCGAACGAGTTCTTCGAACTGAACACCCGGTTCTATCCAATATAACAGGGTATCCGGTTCAAAATAATTGAGTATCGGCGTATGTTTAATAGGCTGCCGATTCACTTTTGGCACTAAGGAAAAGTGGGCAATTTCTTTAATTGAAAGTTGCGTATTTACATCAAAAGCGCGAATATTATCAATTATATCCCCATCCAATTCCAACCGAAATGGATATTCATGGGCGAAGGAAAATAAATCTAAAATACCCCCTCGGATACTAAATTGTCCGGGATCTATTACAAAATCTTCCCGATCAAAACCATTGGCGTATAAGAATTCGGTTAAAAAATCAATGTCTAAATTTTGACCGGTGCTGATTTCAAAAGTATTGCTCTCTAGTTCGCCCTTTTCTACCACATGCTCCGCAATCGCACTTCCATAACTAACCACAATACGTCGGGGATTCTTCCTTAAGGAATTGAGCGTTTCGATACGCTCTTGTACCTGCATCGCGTGCTCTCGCTCCGACCGGTAGGTCTTAACAAACGAATCGGGTAAAAAATGTATGGCTTGTCCCGCCAATAGATTTTCTAAATCTGACTTTATATAAAGCGCTTCTTCTTTACTTGGGGCAATTACCAGCAAGGGGCGTTGGTTTTGGGTAAAAACAGCCGCCATAAGCATGGAAATACCCGATCCGTAAAGACCTTTGGTATGAATCCATTTGGACCCACCTAAATGAGTTAAAAAATCATTAGTGCCTTCAACCTGAAGTTGATGCTGTAAAATTTCCCTCGTATTCATGAACCGCGCCCGTGTATTTCTATAGAACCTTTAAAACCGACAAAGGGTTTTAATTTTTCCGAGAAATCGCTCTTTCTGCGGCTGCGGTAATGTCGTAGGAGTCTAAACCGTATTTAACCAATAACTGGTCGGGCGTTCCACTTTCTCCAAATGAATCGTTCACCGCCACCATTTCCAAAGGAGTTGGCAGTGTTCGAGCCAGCAATTGTGCAATAGAATCGCCCAATCCGCCATTCATTTGATGCTCTTCAGCGGTTACCACACATCCTGTTTTCTTGGCCGATGCGATTACCGCTTCTACATCCAAGGGTTTAATGGTGTGAATATTAATAATTTCGGCAGAAATGCCTTTTTGGGCTAATTGATGTCCCGCTTCAATCGCTTTCCATACAAGATGTCCGGTTGCAAAAATACTCACGTCGGTACCTTCGCTTAACATAAGTGCTTTCCCAATTACAAAAGGGGTATCTTCCGTTATAAACACCGGCCATTTAGGCCTTCCAAAACGCAAATATACCGGTCCGAAATATTTAGCAATCGCAATCGTTGCGGCCTTGGTTTGATTATAATCACACGGATTAATTACCACCATTCCGGGTAACATTTTCATTAAGCCGATATCTTCCAAAATCTGGTGGGTAGCTCCGTCTTCGCCTAAGGTTAATCCGGCATGCGAGGCGCATATTTTCACATTGGCATGGCTGTAAGCAATACTTTGACGGATTTGGTCGTAAACCCGACCTGTTGAAAAATTGGCAAAGGTTCCGGTGAACGGAATTTTACCCCCCAATGCCATACCCGCTGCCACTCCCATCATATTCGCTTCCATAATTCCCGCTTGAAAAAAGCGATCTGGAAATTCATCCTTAAACAAATTCATAACCAAAGAGCCGGTCAAATCGGCACACATAGCTACCACCCGAGGGTCTTGTTTTCCGATTTCTAACAAACCGGCACCAAAGCCGCTTCGCGTGTCTTTGTTGTCCAATATTTCAAAAGATTTCATAAAGTTTATAATGCAATCGTTGTATTTACTCCGCTAGAAACAGCAAAAGGCATTTTCTTGGTATACAACGTTCGTGTTTCGCTTTTCAACCGATAAACGACCGTGTAATTGCCTGGCTGCATAATGATTTCATGCCTTCCTGCCGTGGAAGGAATGTCTTTAACCCATTTCATTTTTCCGTCTATTTCCTCAAAAATTGAACCCGATAAATCGCGCCCTGTTTTAAGCGATAACATGCCCGGCGAGGGAATCTCAATAATGCGTGTTTTATTTTGGGAAATAATTAAGTTGTTGAAGCGCAAGCGCGGCGTACTTAATATTTCAATATCGTAAGAACCTGTAATGTATTTCTGTTTGGTATTAAACGCCTGATGGTTCACGGTTTCCATGTTTCCGCTTCTCCGCACGATGGCCTGTAAATCCTTATAATTGGTAATTCCGCCAATTTTCAATTGCAGATCGCCCCTTGGAGTCGATACCGCCAAGGTGTTATGTCGACCTGGTATAACGTCTAAGTTCTTTTTTTCTACTGGGGGAAGCGTGTGAACGACCATATCGTAATGGCGCAACGGGTCCAAATATAAGGTATCTGGAATTCCTTTGCCGTTCATGGTATGCACCACGTGTTCCACCAAATTTCCGTTATCGGTATCGTATAATGTTACCGGAACGTCGGTTTCTGTGGGTCGACCTTGATCATCCAATAAGTTTATTTGTACCGAGGTATTATTCAATACTTGTTTAACGATAACCCCAATTATTTTATTGAACTGATCAATACCTTCCGCGTTGTAATAGGTTCCCGCACACGAATAGTTGCTGCGAAACGATTCGGCATCGGTTCCCATTCCTACAATGAACGGTCTTAAAATAATGCCTTTCTTTTGCAATAGCGCACTAACAGCACAGGGATCTCCCGGACATTCTTCAACGCCATCGGTGATAATAATGATGACATTTCGAGCTGTTTTATCTAAGGGGAAATCGTTTTCCGTAGCCAATAATGACTGCGTAATAGAGGTATATCCCAAGGGTTTTAATACGCGTAATTGCTGCCGGAATTGCTTGTGGTTAAACGCCGAGAATGGCACTTCTAATTTGGTATCGTTACAATCGCGAAACGCATTGGGTTTGTTGTGACCGAATACACGCAATCCAATTTCCACATCGGGAACCTGTCGCAACGAATCGGCCATATTCGACAAAAGCGTTACCGCAACGGCCCAGCGATTCACATCTTCCATTTCGGCTAACATGCTCCCGCTGGCATCCAATAAAAAAAGTATTCGTGTTTTTCTGCCTTCAAATGCATTGATCATTTGGGCTTGCGTGAATTGGCTTCCCCACAAAAAAAGACATAAAAACGCGATTTTTCTCATCGGATTTATTTATTAATAATCGCCCAATTCTGTTACAGGCAACTGCAATAGTGCTTCGGCTAATTGCGCGTCGTTAGGGGCTTTACCATGCCAGGCATGACTGCCCATCATGAAATCTACGCCTTGACCCATTTCCGTTTTCATTATGATAATAACCGGTTTCTCGCATCCTAACTGATTTTGCGCTTGTGGCATTACCCGGTGAATATCATCCCAATCGTTACCGTCCATTTCTAGGGTAATCCAGCCAAACGCTCTGAATTTACTTACCAATTCGGTAATGCCCATAACATCGGCGGTGCTGCCATCGATTTGTTGTTGATTGAAGTCAACGGCAACCAGTAAATTATCTACTTTATTATGAGCGGCGAACATAACCGCTTCCCAAATTTGTCCTTCTTGCAACTCTCCGTCGCCGGTTAAGGCATAAACGGTATGGGTATCGCCATCTAATTTCTTTTGCATGGCAAATCCAATCGCCACGCTCAAACCCTGTCCTAAAGAACCTGTTGCTACGCGAACACCAGGCAAGCCTTCATGCGTGGTAGGGTGCCCTTGCAAGCGGGTATTCAACTTGCGGAAGGTGGCTAATTCTGAGGTGGGGAAATATCCAGAACGGGCCAACGCACTGTAAAAAACAGGCGAAATATGTCCATTGCTCATTACGAATACATCTTCCCCATTCCCGTGTGGGGTAAAATTAGAGGCGTCGTGTACCATGTAATGGAAATACAAAGCGGTTAAGTAATCAGCGCATCCTAAAGATCCTCCAGGGTGACCGCTGTTAACGGCGTGTACCATACGGAGAATGTCGCGGCGCACTTGACGTGCAATTTCGGGTAAGGTGTTTATGTCGGCCATAAAGAGGCAAAGTTACGGATTTAACATCTAATTAAACGATTTTTACCCCACCAAAATTGCCTGAGCTCATCCAAAGTGTAACGGCATCACGCGACCGAGCTCCCGATGCCAATCGCCAAACATTCAAGGCTTCTGCCAATTGCTTGGGATGGTCAAAAACACGCACATTCCCTAAGCGGTGCGCTACTTCTTCTTTACTTGGCACCGGCATGCGCTTCAGTTCAAATACGTGGGGATCAAATAAAACCCAGGCCTCCTCAGCCGCCTCAAAAAGTCCCTTATACCCTTCCATAAATTCAGGTTGTAAACTCGAATAGGTATGCAGCTCAAATACCGACAAGAAATAGCGATCCTCGAATTGCGACCGCACGGCACTAACCGTTGCGGCTACTTTTGAAGGCGCATGGGCAAAGTCGCGAAAAATAATTTCAGTTCCGCTTGACTGTAAACACTCGAGTCGTTTGGCCGTTCCGGGGAAATCCCCCAAATGCGACCAAGCAGCCGCACGCGATACACCCAACTGAACGGCTATCTCTACTACGCCGCTTGCATTTTCAATATTATGCCGACCAAAAAAAGGCAATACATAATCCTGTTCGTTGTCAATAATAACACGCGTACCCGATCCTAGGGTTTCAAAAGCGGGTGCGCCGTAGGCATGAAAAGACCCGCGATTTTCTGCGAGCTTAGTTAAGGTTGCATCACCGCCGTAAAACCAACACCTATTTTTTACCTGATTGCAAAACGTACGAAACGTATCTTCATAGGACTGTAAGGTAGGAAACACATTCACATGGTCCCAAGCGATGCCTGTTATGAGAGCATAATGGGGTTTGTAATGAAGGAATTTTGACCTCAAATCCAAGGCGCTACTTAAATACTCATCGCCCTCAATAATCATGAGAGGGGCATTGGAAAGTCCCACCATCCGCTCATATCCTGCAATAGTAGAACCAACTAGATAATCAAATTTAATACCTTCTTTTTTAAGGATGTGCATGAGCATGGCCGTACAGGTTGTTTTTCCGTGACTTCCGGCCAAAACGATGCGGGTTTTATCTTTTGCGTGCTCGTGAACAAACGCGGGAAATGAAAATATTGGCACGCCCAATTCTTGCGCTTTTTGCAATTCTGGATTGTCGGCTTTGGCATGCATACCCAAAATAACGCCCTCTAATTGCGCATTTATTTTCTCGGGAAACCACCCTAAAGCATCTGGTAATAATCCCCGAGCCTGCAAACGCGAGGCCGCGGGATCGAATATCTCATCATCGCTTCCGCTAATTTCATGTCCCAAAGCGTGCAATTCCAATGCTAGGTTGTGCATTACAGCGCCACCAATGGCGATAAAATGATAGTGACTCACTTCACGAAACTACGAATACCTACGAAATCTATAACAAAAATTGCGCATATTTATTGTAATTTTGCATCTAATAAAGGAACGCAATGAAAGTATTAGTTTGCATGAGTGTCGTTCCGGACACCACAACCAAAATCACCTTCACGGAAAACAATACCCATTTTAATAAAGACGGGGTTCAGTTCATCATCAATCCTTACGATGAATTAGCCATAACCCGCGGTTTGGAACTAGCAGAAGCCAATAGTGGATCGGTTACGGTCGTTCATGTAGGTCCTGCAGAAAACGAAGCCAGCATTCGCAAAGCATTAAGTATGGGCGTTACGGATGCCATACGCATCGATGCCCTTGCCATTGACGCCCAATTCGTGGCCGAACAAATTGCCGAAATTGCTCACGGATACGACCTAATATTAACAGGTAGAGAAAGTATCGATTACAACGGTGGAGCGGTTTGTGGGCTTTTAGGAGCGCTTTTGAATATTCCTTCAGCCAATGTAGTAACCGAAATCAATTACGCCGATGGAACATTCAGTTTCACCCGCGATATCGATGGCGGTCGTGAAATGTTAAGTTGTAAAGGTCCGGTTGTGGCTTCTGCGCAAAAAGACCTGTGTGAACCACGAATCCCCAATATGAGGGGAATTATGGCGGCCCGTACCAAACCCTTGCAGGTATTGCCCCCTAAGGACCTCATTAACGCTTCGCAAGTGTCTTCTTATGAATCTCCTGCGCCAAAAAGTGGGGTTAAACTAATTGATCCTAGCAACGCCCAAGAACTAATCCATATATTACGTAACGAGCTAAAAGTAATCTAATATGTCAGTAATCGTTTTTGTCGAAATAGACAACCAACAATATAAAAAATCGTCGTTAGAAGCCATTTGTTACGGAAAAAAAATAGCCCAAACCATGGGGATTTCCTGCATCGCATTGAGCTTAGATACCTTGAGCGACACAGCCACTTTAGGTACCTACGGTGCCGATCGTGTAATCAGCTTATCCCACAATGCCGCCTTTACTAGCGACAATAGTGCTCAGTTGCTAGCAGACGCGTGTAAACAATTATCGGCACAGATAGTGGTTGTATCAAATACGTACACAGGAAAATCTTTGGCACCTCGTTTGGCGGTTGCGTTAGATGCCTCCTTGGCCACTAACGTAATTTCACTTCCGGATACCAACGGAGGCTTTAAAGTGAAACGTGGGGTGTTTTCAGGAAAGGCATTTGCCTACACCGATTTAAGTAAAAATACCAAAGTATTGGCCATTACGCCAAATACGTTTGACATTGATAATTCAGGAAGTTCCGCGACTGTAGAAACCCTTGTGGTTTCAGCTGAGGCGTCTAAAATTTCCATCGATAAATCCGACAAAGAAATGGGCAAAGTGCCTTTAACGGAAGCGGAAATCGTAGTTTCGGCCGGACGGGGTTTGAAAGGTCCTGAGAATTGGAATCTTATTGAAGAACTTGCCGATTTAATGGGCGCCGCTACAGCTTGTTCCAAGCCCGTTAGCGACATGGGTTGGAGGCCGCATGCCGAACACGTAGGACAAACGGGTATCACCATTAAGCCAAATTTGTATGTGGCTATTGGTATTTCCGGTGCCATTCAGCATTTGGCCGGAGTTAGTTCCAGCAAAACCATCGTTGCCATTAATAAAGATCCCGAAGCCCCATTTTTTAAAGCTGCCGATTATGGAATCGTAGGCGATGCGTTCGAGATAATCCCCCAACTTATTCACGCGCTAAAAAATTAATATGTCACGCCGGGTTGAGGTCTTCATCAAAAACATTTTACCGGCCCACTCCCATGGGGCTTATACATTGGTGTTGCATAATCCTGTGTCTAAAATACAGCTCCCAGTCCTTATCGGAGCCATTGAAGCCCAATCCATCGTGATGGAATTGGAAGGACTCCAATCGGCGCGACCTTTAACGCATGATTTGTTTCTGACCACCCTGCAGCATTTTCATGTGGCTATCAAAGAGATATGCGTGGTTAAATTATCAGAAGGCATATACTATTCCACCATTTTATTCAGTAATGGAGAGGGCGAAATTGCCGTTGATTCCCGAACTTCCGATGCCATCGCGTTGGCCATGAAATTCAAAGCACCCATTTTTGTTCTTCAGGAAATTATCGACGAAGCCGGCTATACCGAGGAAGACAGCGAAGACGATTTGTTAAAACCAGGTCGTGGAGTTGAAGAAGGATTTCAACCCCAGGTGCAGCTACCTTCTGAATCGTCGCCTTTTGCCGAACATGACGAAGAAGAATTAGAAGTTTTGCTGCAAGAAGCCATATCGGTAGAAGATTATGTGAGAGCCGCTCGAATTCGCGACGAAATCGCCAAACGGAAATAATTGCGATGGTGGTATTGGGTAGTTTTATCGGTTTAATTATTCTAACAATAGGCATTACGGTATTCGGTACCGGATTGAAACCGGTCACATTGGCCCTCATAGGCCTTCCTATTAGCGCGGCCATTAACTACTCTCATGATATGCAAGAGGTTCGTGCCAAACGCATGTACGGAATGAACCAAGAGCCCGATACTATATATGGAGATACGGCACGTGATACTGCGGTTTTTTACTATGAAAATCCAGAAGGATCCGACGACTATGCCACCGAAGCCTACAACGATACCATGGCTTGTCCGGATTCAGAATGGTATCAAGGCACTTGGCGTTATACCCGAATTACTCAAAACGGTTTAGAGGTGGCTACCCTTTCGGAAAACGATACCATGCAGCTTAATTCTAATCGATTCCGATACGATATTGAGTCTCTGAATAAGCATTCGAATGGTATGTTTAGTGCCGTTGAACTGCATAATCGATGCGCCTTTAACTTTATGTATTTGGCGCCGGATGGAGAATCCGTTGAACAAATTCGGACTTTTGAAATTGACTATATAGATCAAGATTCCCTTTGCATTTCGGGGGGACCTCTCGTATTTGAATACCGAAAAAAATGATTTTAGAAACCCGCGTATATCACGAGGGCGACTGGTACAATCCTGCCAAAAAAGCGCCGCAATTCGATTTCCGTTCCCGCATTCATAAATACGGAGATGGTTTTTTCGAAAGTATGAAATTTTTCGGGGGAAGCATCCGTCACGCCCACCACCATACCGAACGCATCCGGCGGTCGTTGATGCTGCTAAAAATGCCGATTTCCGATATTTCAACCAATGAAATATTTCAAATCATTGAAGATCATATAAAAGAGTTACAATGGGTTCAAGCCCGTATCCGACTTTCCTATTACCGCGAAGCGGATGGCTATTACACGCCTAACAACAGCCGTTTGGGCTTCTTTATTGAAATCAATCAGATGGAAAATGAAGGCTATCC
>CAMBBZ010000045.1 GCA_945863965.1 Chitinophaga pinensis
TGTCACCGGGCGATCGATATTCACGATCCGGTTGGCAATAAGAACAGTTCGGGATTTTTGCCTGAGGAGCGGGCATGGATGGACCGTTGGTTTGAGAGTGGGTTCGTAGATAGTTTCCGGGAATTGCATGCCGCGCCTCATAATTATACATGGTGGAGTTTTCGGTCTAATGCCCGGGCGAACAATAAGGGGTGGCGGATTGACTATATATCGGTGAGCCGGGGATTAGCGGAAAAGATCAGTGAATCGGGCATAGATGCGGATGCAAAGCACAGCGATCACTGTCCGAGTTGGGTGGTATTGGATTAAAAAAAACCGGCCTAAAGCCGGTTTTTTTTAAAAAGGTTGTGAGGTGCTAAAGGCACTCTATACAAGGACTGATTTTAGATTAATTAAGAAGCGCTGGAAATTAATCTAGCCACTTTTCGGTAATCTGACCTTGTGGGGTTACCATCATAAGTTTGGTGCGGTTTTGGGTTTTGATTTGCTGCACAACGGGTAGCTTGCGTTCGTAATGCACATAAGCCGTATAGGTAATTTGTATACTGGGTTCTAATGGGGATGGGTTGATTACGGCATCGTAATTGCCTTCTGGCATGCGGTTGTGAAACAAGGTGCTGCGATTGGGTCGGACTGCTGTTTCTGGCGTAGTGGCATCGTCGGTGATGGCGCTGATAGCCAGCGGTTGGTAGGGTTTGTATTGGTCTATAGGATCTACTTGTTGAATGCTTTCGGTGAGCGTTCGGAAACAGGTGTCTACGTTTATGCCGGTAGCTTTTAAATGGGCGGTGCGCAGTTTTAGTATTTCCATTGCTTTTTTGCGCATCTCCGTTTGAGCGGATTGCAACGAATCAAAATGATATTCTACCTTGATAAGGTCGTAAATTTCGCATTGAGCCGCCATCGAAAACAAACGGTCTAGCTGCCAAGCATGATCGTAGCGAATGTGTACGTTCTTCTGTATTTCAAATCCCTTGGGGACTTCTACATAGGTGCTTGAAAATAACTTTTTTTCTTTTCGGAAAATGGGAACCAAGGCAATCATATCGGTATAGAAATCGCTTTGCTTGAGTCCGATTTCTTTTCCTAAGGCCACAAATTTGCGCAAGCGGCGATTCAGATTGCTGTCGAGCTCCGATACTTTTTCACCGGCTTGATTGATGTGGAAAATGGCGGTGTAGGCGGTGGGGGTGGCGTTCTTGAGGATGTGGATTTGAATATCGGTAGCTTCGTTGCTGGAGCTTATGGGATTCATGCTGCTGGGTACATGCCATTGGTAATTGGGAGTTGCGATGCCGTTTTCAGGCCTTCTCACTCGTTTGTCTTTTCTTTGGGAATTGGCATCGTAGGAAATCTGTACACCGTCTTGATCCATATCGACTGGAACGGGTGCCGAATAAGAGTTGTTATTTTTAAAGCGGTTGTTTTCATTCCAGGTGGCATTTCCGGAAACTTGCGACATTATAGGCAAGGAAAGCAGGCCCCAACAGGCAGCAAAGGTTAACTTTTTCATAGTTCTTAATACACTAACGAGCGGAAAGGTAAATATATTCCTTAAAAGATTTGCGATTTTCGTAATACGTATACTTTTGATAAATTTCATACGTATATTCGTATTCGGTTGTTCTGAGAAGCTATCCAAAGGCCGGTCACGTATAACCTTTGGTGTTGGTCGAAACCCGCAATGAGCATCCGTATGCCGCACAGAAGAACAGAACATAATCAAAACGAAGCCTATGAACACGAAATTAACCCTCAGCATTCAGGATGAGGTAATCAAAAAAGCCAAAGATTACGCCCGGCATAATGAACGGAGTTTGTCTGATTTGGTAGAGAATTATTTGAAAGCGCTGGTCGTTTCAGAGCCTGAGATTTCCTATGGTAAATCGGCTCATACGCGCCATGCAGATACTCCAATATCTAATGCGTTGTTGGGTGTAGTGCCGGAGCTGAATGATACGAATCTAGAAGATTTACGGTATCAGCATATTAAAGATAAATATGTAAAATGACGGCGGTTTTTGTCGATACGGATGTGTTATTAGATGTGGTTATTAAACGGCCTGAGTTCTATGAGCACTCCTTACAAATAATCCAATGGATTGAACAAAAGCGCTTAGAAGCCTACGTAACGCCCATGACGATAAGCACTATTTATTATTTGATTAGAAAGGAACGGTCACACCTCCAAGCCCTTTCTATAATCGAAAAGTTAATGGTGATTTTTAATGTTGTAAATATTGATAAATCGGGAATTATGGCCGCCTTAAATTCTGATTTTAAAGACTTCGAAGATGCCATGCAAAACTATAGTGCATTGTCTCATCCTCAAATAGAAATGCTGATTACCCGAAATGTAAAAGATTACCGATGTAGTGAATTATCGATAATGACCCCAACGGACTTCATTTCCTATTTCAACACCCTTTCGAGAAATTCAGGTGCCGAATGACTTAATACATCTACACGCCAAATAAGATTCTTGGCTGCCAAATAGACGGTGTCTTTCGGGTCATTGAGACTTCGAATGAACTAATACACCAATTTGCCCCAGGGGCCTGTGATGGTGAGTTTTTTACCTTCAAAGGCGTCGGTGCGACCTATAATTTGCGCATGGATATTGAAGGTTTTTGAGATTTCTATCATTTGGAAAGCCGATGACGTATCGGTGTAAATTTCCAAGCGATGTCCCATGTTGAACACCTGAAACATCTCGCGCCATTCGGTACTACTTTCTTCTTTGATTAATTGAAATAGAGGAGGGATGTCCATTAGATTGTCTTTGATAACGTGCACGTTATCGGCAAAATGCAAGATTTTGGTTTGTCCGCCGCCGGAACAATGAATCATGCCTTTAATACAATCCCGCCCTAGCTTTTCAAAGATGGCTTGGGTTAACGGTGCGTAGGTTCGGGTAGGCGATAAAACGAGTTTACCGGCGTTCAATGGGCTTCCCCCGATAGAATCGGTGAATTTCTTAGAACCGCAATACACTACTGATGGGTCTAAATTGTTATCGTAGGTTTCGGGATATTTACTGCGGTAATCGGAATGGAACACATCGTGTCGCGCGCTGGTAAGACCGTTAGACCCCATGCCGCCGTTGTATTCGGACTCGTAGGTGGCCTGACCGTGGCTTTCGAAGGCCACAATTACCTGATTCGGCCCGATATTGGCATTGTCGATGATATCGCTGCGTTTAGCCTGGGCCACGAGGGTAGAATCTACAATTACGGTTTTAACTAAATCGCCCACATCGGCGGTTTCGCCACCGGTGGTATGGATTTGGATGCCGTATTGGGCCATGTTTTGGCAAAATTCTTCGGTTCCTTGAATGAGTGCGGCGATGACTTCGCCGGGAATATTGCTTTTGTTGCGACCGATGGTGCTGGAAAGGAGGAAGGGACCGGTTACGCCGGCACAAATGAGATCGTCGGTATTCATGACGATGGCATCTTGGGCAATGCCTTTCCACACGTTTAAATCGCCGGTTTCTTTCCAGTAGGCATAGGCGAGGCTGCTTTTGGTGCCCGCTCCGTCGGAATGCACGATGGTACAGAGCTCGGGATTTTGGGTAAGGTAATCGGGTATCACTTTGCAAAAGGCTTTAGGGAATAGGCCTTTGTCTACATTTTTAATGGCGTTATGAACGTCTTCTTTTTGGGAGGAAACCCCCCTTTGGGCGTATTTGTCAGACATTACTACAAATATAGGACCGAACTGGGTAAAAAAAGAGGCGTTTTGGGTTAATAAAAGTGAAGTGGTATAGGTATGAAAGAAGGATAGGTAGAGACAAGAAAAGTGTTGTGGTAGGTGAATAAAGGGGTGTGGTAGAGAAAAGGATAGATGCGTGCTATGGATAATAAGAGTGAATTGATAGCGGTAAAATTAGAAGCGTGGTAGCGGTATTAATAGGGTAATTGATAGCGTTAGTAAGAGGGAAATGTTAGCGGTAATAGCGGCGTAATAGCAATAAAAAAAGAAAGGGGACACGAGGTCCCCTTTACAATGAAATAAACGAAAAAAGATTTTATTGTTTGATGAATTTCGCGTTCTGTGTTCCGTTTGCGGTTTCAACAGAAATGAAATAGGCACCGGTGTTCAAGAACGATACGTCGATTCCTTTTTCTGTATTTACGTTCGTTTGTGTGTGAACGGCTTTTCCAGAAAGATCGCGGATGGTTAATTGATTAACAGTAGCGTTCGCATTTACGAACAAGGTATTGTTTACAGGATTCGGGAATACCTTTACCGTGTTGTTTTTGATTGCTGTATTGCTAGCTGTTTCACGGGTTAATTCGTATTTCCAATACGCGCCAGCTGCGCTGATTTTGATTTCAATGATTACGTTGTTGGCATCAACCACGGTAACCTCGTAAACGATGCTATCGGGAGCATCAGCGGGGGCTTTAAGTTCACCCAAATTGTAAGGTTTTGGCAAACCAAGGTAGGCGCCTTTACCTTTAAGAGTAACTGTTTTTGCTGCCATGTTGAAGGACCATTTAGCGGCGGTTTTTCCGTCGTGTGGTGCAACAGGTGTTCCACAACCGTCGGAACCTTGCCAACCTTCGATGTAGGTTTTGTCGCCTAAAATGTTTTGGAAAGTACCGTCAGCGTTAAAAACGAATTGATCGTCGAACTGACACACACGTGCACCTGTAACTTCTGGTGCGGGAACACTCCACCAAGAGTAATCACCTTTAGCTGGACCTACTCCAAAAGCACCTGCTTTTGGCGTTAATTTCCATGTGCCTTCTACTTGTGCCATAAGGCCAATGGTAGACATGGTAAAAAGAGAAAGTAATAGTTTTTTCATGTTGGATTTGTTTATTGCTTCAATGATAGCACCTTTTGCAAGGAATTTGTAATTAAAACAATAAGTAAATAAGGCGAAAAATTAGACAATCGAACGTTATAAACATTCGTTTTACAAGATGTGCCTTATTAAGTCATTAAATGCTGCGCTTTATGAAATTGTTAATACAATAAGTGATTGTCATTGAATTGCAATTTTTGAACCGTGGAGTCCGTCACTGCTTGCAATGGGTTAATCACACACGCTTTTTCAATGTGCAGGTAACTATAACTACTTTAAGGTAAAGCTGAATTTTTGTTCACTATTTCCTATCCACAAAACGCAGTTTCCTTTTTCTACGACCCACTGTCCGCTTGGTAAATAATAGCCGAAATCTTTATAAGGGATTTCAAATATCAGTTTTTGCGATGCATCCCCCGCGAGGTCTACCTTGTTGAATCGTATGAGTTGTTTCATTGGACGGGTATATTCGGCTTTTGGATCTTGGAAATAGACAGGGACTACTTCTTGACCGGCTCTTTTTCCCGTATTGGTAATGGTTACTGAAATCCGGATAGATTCTTGGGTAGAATCTAATGTATACAGCTCATATTTGAATTGGGTGTAACTAAGTCCAAAACCAAAAGGGAAGAGCGGCTCGTTAGGAATATCTAAGTACTTACTGGTATACTTTTGGTTTTTATCAAACGGTCGGCCTGTTGATTTGGCATTATAATAAACGGGAATTTGTCCTTCGTTTTGGGGGAAGCTCATACTCAAACGGCCGCTTGGATTATTGTCGCCAAACAGGGTATTTACGATAGCCTTACCGCCTTGTGTGCCTGGGAACCAACATTCGAGAATAGAAGATACCTCGTTAATAATGGGTGTTAGTACTAAGGGTCGGCCGTTAAAAAGTAACAACACGATGGGTTTGTTCAGTTTACGCAACTCTTTTATCAGATTTACTTGGTGTTGGGGTAGTTCAAGATTACTCATGGAGGCCGCTTCTCCACTCATACCAAAGGTTTCGCCAAGTGCTAAAACAATCATATCGCTATTTTTAGCCACATTAACCGCTTCTTTTAACAGGGAATCGGAATTTACCGCTGCCGGAATTTGTCCGTCGTGTTGATTCAGACGTTCCATTAAAGCCGCATCCTCCAATAAATTACATCCTAAGGCATATTGGAAATCTTTATTTTTAGGTAAGGCCTCCCAAATGCTTATGGCTTTATTCCAATCACCGGCTCCGCTCCAACTGCCAATTAAATCACGTTTGCGTTTAATATGGGGACCAATAAAAGCAATTTTTTGCTTGCTATTTAGGGGTAATACCAATTCGTTTTTTAATAAGACAAACGATTCCTCGGCGGCTTTTAAGGCCCAGGACTGATTGCTTTCAGACATGATAATTTTGGAATTATCATCTTTCATTCCTCTGTAGGGATCTTTGAAAAGTCCTAAGCGGTATTTTGAAACCAGGATATTGCGACAGGCACGGTTAACATAATCCAGGTATTCTGGATTTTCATTGATGATGCTTTCTAAATGTTGCAGGTAGAGTTCACCAACCATGTCCATTTCGGAACCTGCTTTAATGGCTTTTTGGGTCACTTCTTTTGCTGAACCTACGCCGTGGTTGACCAATTCATTGATGGCGGTATAATCGGTTACGACCATGCCATTGAAATTCCAGCTTTTACGAAGAAGGTCTTGTAATAAAAATGAATTACAACTCGCTGGAACCCCGTTTACATCATTGAAAGAGGTCATTACACTGCCTACTCCCGCATTTACGGCGGCTTGGTATGGGGGCAAATAATCGTTGTGCATTTTATACGTACTCATGTCAACGGTGTTGTAATCGCGACCGGCCTCAGAGGCACCGTATAAGGCAAAATGTTTCAAACAGGCCATTATATTGTTGGCATTATATAAGGAATTTCCTTGGTAGCCTTTGACCATAGATTTCGCAATTACAGATCCTAAGTAGGGGTCTTCGCCTGCGCCTTCAGAAACGCGTCCCCAGCGGGGATCGCGTGCAATATCGACCATGGGAGAAAAGGTCCAATTAAGGCCATCGGCACTCGATTCCAATGCGGCTACGGAGGCTGTTTGTTGAATAAGGCCTGGATTCCAAGAACACGACAATCCCAAGGGAATAGGGAAAATGGTGCGGTGGCCGTGAATTACATCGTAGCCAAAAAGTAATGGAATGTGTAAACGCGAATTTTTGATGGCCCTTTCTTGCAGTTTTCGAACGGCAATTGGGGTAAACGTATTGAAAACACCTCCAATTAATCCGGCATCAATTTTGGCTTCTACATCCTTAGAAAGCAAAGGTCCGGTAACATCAAATCCTACAGAGGCGAGATTAAGCTGTCCAATTTTTTCTTTTACGGTCATCTTCCCCATTAAAGCATCGACGAAAGAATCTAACTGCCGATTCTGTTCTAATGGAATGTCATCTTTACCAACCAACCAAGGGGCTTGGTTGCTGGTGTGGTATACATTTTCCTTTTCGGGGGAAGGCCTAGTTCCTCTTTGTGAAAACAAGGAAACCAGGGGAGCTGCGGTTAAAATAAATAGCAATCCGTAAGATTTGATGGGGTTATTCATGTATCAATACTAGTTGAGGTAAGGCGCTTTGAAATTGAGTCGTTTCATACCCGATTTAACATCGGAATCGGCGGTGAAGAGGTTCCATAACAGTTGGGTTCGGTAGTTTTCCATCATAACAACGATGGGTCCTTGGTCGATAGCTAAGAAAGAATTTGCGGCCCATACGTCTCCTACACAGAAGGCATCCACAAAACCGTATTTTTTCCAGAGTAAATCGCCCATAGTATAATAGAAAAACTCGAGTGCTTTGGTGGATTCTTCAGGGGTAAATGGGAAGGCACTCAACGCGGCGGTGGGGGTAATTACGCCAAGATCGTTGGTGGGTGAATGCGCGTTGTATCCCCAAGGATTATCGCTTGCGGTTAGTCCCCACATAGAATCGCGGTAACCGGCTTGATTTTTGGGATTGGCTTTGCAATATTCGTAATTGATGAGGGAATGATTTCTATTCTGTTCCCAATAATCGGCATAATCATCGCTCAGGTCTTTAGGGTTGATTCCCAAGAAACTATAATGAGAGAAGAACAGGGGTCCACCAAAATCTTCTCCAAGAGGAAGTTTGATTCCGTAGAAGGATTTCCCGTTTTTCATAGCGCCATTTTTAGCCCAACCTTGGTGGTACACATCGGTTTTTACGGGATGTGTGGGTGAGGCAGCGGCCAAAACGTGGGTAATTAGGCATTCGTTCCAGCCCCGAATGGGCATGTTCATGATATAACCTTTATTGGGACTCCAATGCCAATAAAGCGTATTTTCTTTTCCGTTTTTAGTGAACCAATTCCAATCTACGCGGTGCCAAATGGAGTCGATTTCCGCTCTTAATTGAACTTCTTTTGGATCGGAAGAATTAAAGTATGATTTCGCACTCAACAAACCCATTATAAGATAAGACGTTTCTACCAAATCGGCGCCGTCATCGTTAGGGGAAAAGGGGATAACCCGACCGGTAGTACCATTGAGCCAATGGGGATAAGCCCCGTGGAATACTTGTGCTTTATTCCATAAAAAATCGGTCATGGTTAGCATATGGTCTAAGAATTCGGTTTTCGTAATGAAGTTCCGACTCACCGCAGAAATTCCGGCCATTATGCCAAAACCACTACCTCCAGAGGTTACGGTTTCATCTGAGCCCAATCGTTCACGGGCTAGCTTACTTACGGGATGGGCATAGTCCCAAAAATAATCAAAGGATTTTTGTTGTACCGAATTCATTAATTCATTTAGGGGAATTCGACTGAATTTGGGCTTAGGATCCCAAGTTGTCCGAATAAGTATCGTACTTGCAGAGGCTATATTTCCGCCATTGAAAGATTTTAGGGTATTGGGAATACTAAGAACGTATTTGGAATAGTATTTAAGTGGTTCTAAGGGCGTAAGCACGAGGGTTGAATCGCTATTTTCGAAAGAATAGCGGGCATCGACACTAACAATGCCATTGAATTTTAATTTTATCGTAGTTCTTGCCAATTGGGTATCCAAGGCATTAGAAAAACGAAGGCGAACGGTTGGATTGACTTCGGCATTTTTTCGAATGCCATAAACGTTGAATTGATTCCATTTCACAGAAACCAATTGTATGGGACTGGGTTCTGTTTTTATGGGATCTTTAGGATCTTTTTTACAGGCTAAAGCCGTTAACGGAAATAACAACAGGAAGAGTCCCCATGTGAGGATTCTTCCTGTTGTTGTGTGTTTCGAAAAGTTCAAATTATTTACCTTGTTTTTCAAGGCTATATAAAGATTCAACATCGGAAGAAGAAAGCGCTTTATTGTAGATACGGAATTCGTCGAGACCGCCATCAAAGTGTTTCATCCAAGGATCTGGCTTATTACCGGGAAGGTGGTTATTGAAACAACCGAATACAAAACGGGTGGCGCCTTTGAACTTTAAGGGACCTAAAGGACCGCCGCCATTGGCAGGATTGTCGCCGTAGCGATTGGTAATAGTTTCCGCTGTTTCCAACAATTTGCCATTGATATAAAAGGCCAATTTAGAGGAAACCGCATCATAACTCGCAGTAATGTGTTGCCATTCGTTATTGCCAATTTTCAATCGATTATTGCCGGCCATTTCAATCCATTGCTCTTTCCAAGATGGGGCATCCCATTTATTAAAGGATAATTTTATTCGAACGGAATCGGTGTTTTCATCCCCTGATTCTTGCAACACGAATAAATTGCCAATCCAGTTGCTGTCGTTTAAAATTTGGAACCAAGATTCGGCACCGTCGCTGTGATTGGTGGTTTTTACCCAAGAGGCCATCGTGAAACTTTGTAGGTTACTGATGGCAGGAGTGATACTAGAATACAGCGCATAACCAGCGGCATCGCCCTGATATGCTTTGCCTTTAGCGCCCGTGCCAAAGGTAATGGCATTGGATGTTTCGCCTGTAATGTTGCCTTTGGCATCGGCCAAGGAATTCTCGAAAGAGAATTTAGCTACGAGATTGCTTGCGGCAATATCGTCGGAGTTGGTGTAAGCGGTATTACCGCCCCCGCCTAAATCGTCGTCGGGCTCTTTGGTGCACGCAGAGAAATTCAACGAAAGCAATGCCGTGGTAGCGGCAAAAAACAGGATGTTTACAGGATGTTTTTTCATAATATACGATAATTGTTTTTTAGTAACCTGGGTTTTGATTCATTTTGCCTTCGCTCAAATCAATTTGTCTTTGAGGAATGGGGTATAATTCGTGTTTGCCAATAACGAACGGAATGCCGGTTTTCGTTAAAACCTCTGCGATTCTTCCTTGTCGTCTCAAATCAAAAACACGATCGTGTTCAAAAGCCAATTCAAATCTGCGTTCGTTCCAAATTTTCAATCTCAAGGTATCGGAATTGTTGCTATTGAAATCGGGAAGACCGGCGCGGGTGCGAATTTTGTTTAGCTGCGTGCATGCAAGGGTGGGATTTCCCAACTCGTTTGCAGCTTCGGCCGCCATTAAAAGTATTTCTCCATATCGTAGCACCCTCAAATTCTTATTAGAATTGACATCTCCTTGTCCCCAAGATTCGGCCATACGGCTTACATAGGATTTGTAATTATACCGAGCGTTGATATGATTGGGATCGGTTTCCCAACCATCCCATAGGGTTTGTCCAGACACAATAACGGTGGCCGCTCTTCTTAAATCGCCCGGTTCATAGGCATCGTAAAACTCTT
Organism: Chitinophaga pinensis; assembly: GCA_945863965.1. GTDB lineage: Bacteria > Bacteroidota > Bacteroidia > NS11-12g > UBA955 > VMCP01. The sequence continues at coordinate 10,581 of CAMBBZ010000045.1, forward strand.
GGGTTGGGGTATTGAATCCCCATCCGAGCCCTTTACTTCCGCCTCGTGGGGCTTGCACCACATAATACTCCAAAATTCCTTTTTGAGGATTGGAGCCTTTTGCGTTTACTTCCCAAAGAGATTCTTCGGAGAATTCGCCAATTTCGCGCCAAATATGACTGTAATCCGGAAGTAATTGATAGGATCCGCTATTGATGATATCGTTGCAATAACTTGCGCATTGTCCCCAATTTTTACGATAAAGTGCCACTTTTGCTAAGAATCCGCGGGCAGCATCGCCGTTAACCCGACCTTGGTCAATGAGTTGTTGTTTCGGAAGTTGCAAGGCATATTGGAAGTCGCTTTCAATAAGGGCGTACACTTCGTCGGTAGACGATCTGATATAGGTTTGGGCAATTTCTGCTTCGGTTTCGGGAACCTTATCAATTACCGGCACGCCCCCAAAACTTCGAACCAAAAAGAAGTAAAAATAGCCTCTTAAAAAGCGGGCTTCCGCGATGTATTGGATTTTTTGGGCCTCTGGGATATCCAAGGCGCTAATAAACTTAATGGCTTGATTGGCGCGGGCAATCCCTTCGTAATAGCCGATCCAAACATCCCCAAAAGAAATAGAGGTAGGAGAGAAAAAGTAGGCGTCTAACTGATCTTTATCCCCGCCCGAATCGCCCACATCGCTGCCTTTAGACGCATTGTCGCCGGCAATTTCGGTTATTCCGATGTAGGGAAAGCTGTGAATATTCCAATCGTATAACTTATTATAAATGGCATTTACCATTTCTTTGGCAGCCTGATTGGATGTTTTGAAGTAATCATCAATGGTTTGAACCCTTGGAGGTTCGTCTAAAAAGCTCTTTTTGCAAGCGCCCATGATAGTCAGCGCGGTCAAGGCCCCTATAATTGGGTAAATATTCCTGAATTTCAACATCGATTTCATGGTTTAAAATTGGATTTGCACACCGGTGATAACGGTTCTAGATGTTGGATAAATATTAAGTTCAATTCCCGCTTCAGGAGGCGCACCTGGCAGTTCGGGGGTATATCCGGAATAGCGTTTGAGGGTGAAAAGGTTCTGAGCGGTTAGATAAAAACGCATGCTTTTAGCCCCTATTTTGGTTAACAATCGGTTGGGCATCGTATAGCCCAATGCCAAATTATTTAAGCGCACGAACGAGCCGCTTTCTACAAAATAGTCGGTGGGTTTGGGCACGCCGTTGTAGGCCCTTGGATTTTCATTATTCGGATTATCGGGTGTCCATCGATTCGCCGCCACCTCGTATTCTACGTTATAACTGCCTCCGTAGCGCACGGTTTTCTTACCGTTAAAAACCTTGTTGCCAATATTGGAGAAGATATCGATGTTCAAATCCCAGTTTTTCCAATTCATTTGGGTATTCCAACCTACAAAGGCAATGGGTTGATAGGATCCGACATAAATGCGGTCTTCATCGTTAATGATACCGTCTTTGTTTTGATCTATCACACGGAGGTCGCCGGGTTGGGTCCCAAAAAAGGCTGCGTTTTGCTTAATTTCCTCTGCATTTTGGAAGATTCCATCGGTTTCATATACCCAAAATACGCCTATTGGCTGTCCGGGAGCCACCCGAGTGGCAAACTCGCCGTTATTTAAATTTCCGTAATTGGTAGGTCTTCCCAAACCTAAATTTTCGACCCTGTTTTTATTGAATGTAGTATTCAATTGGGTATTCCACGTGAAGGCGCTATTGGCTTTATTAAGCGGGGTATATCCAATGGTGATTTCCAATCCTTGGTTGGAAATATCGGCGGCATTGGTGAGCATGCTGTTATTGTTATCGCCTAATCCTGCCGCTAAGGGAACATTGAACAAGGCGCCTGTAGTGAGTTTGTAGTAGGCGTCGATGGTTACATTTACGCGCTTACTGAACATTTCAACATCAATGCCTAAATCGTATTCGGTGGTTATTTCCCATTTTAAGTTGGGATCCTTGATTTCGGCAATGGTTGATCCGTCTTGGATATTGCCGTTGCCAAAAACTGTTGTTAATCCGGTAGAAAGTAAGGTGGTGAATTCTGATGGATTGATTCGATCGTTGCCTACTTGTCCGTAAGAACTGCGCACTTTCATGTAATTAATGGCGCTATTTTTGGTGAAAAGACCTTCCTTGGTGAGGTCCCAAGCAAGTCCCAATGCAGGAAAATATCCCCATCGATTGGCTTCTGGAAATTTGGATGAGCCGTCGCGCCGTAAAGATCCCGTAACGAAAAATTTATCGGCAAAAGCATAATTCACCTTAGACAAGTAACTTTCGCGTTTGCCAAAATCTCCAATCGGTCGTTGGTACAAGATATTTCCTTGTAAAATGGAATTGCCGGTGTTTATGTATCGGTATTGGGGTTTTGAATCAACTCCATCTCTGGAAATAGCAAATTCTTCGCCGTCGTATTGTTCGGCGGTATGACCCGCAAGAAGGGTGATTTTGTGTTTTTTGCCAATGTCTGTGGTATAGGTAGCAATTTGATTCCAAATCCATCGGTAACCGGTTTGTCCGCTTACGCGGTAGGTAGTGGTATCGTAACGTTGGGTGGCATTTACGCGGTATCGCTGCTGGTAGTTACGGCCTTGATTGTCGAATGCATCCAATCCCAAAGAGGTATTAAAGTTAAGGCCTTTGGCTAGTTGAATATCTAGGTACACATTAGACATCAGTCGATTTCCGAACGATTGGTCATCGGTATAATCGAGGGCGGCAACGGGATTTCCCACGTTATTAACATCGGAATATCCATAGTTTCCGTTTTTATCTACTACGTCATAAAGCGGAGCGGCATTGTATGCAGAGGTAAAAGCGCTGAAGGGCTTGTTGTTCGATTGGTAACGGCTCAAGTTTAGGGTATTCCCAATTTTCAGGTTTTTATTAACGTAAAAGTCGTTGTTATTGCGAACACTGATTCTTTCGTAATCGTTTCCGAGCAATATACCCGCTTCTTTCATGTAATTGATACTTAAGAAAGAGGCGTTTTTAGCGCCACCGCCGCTTAGCGATATGGAATGATTCTGTTGAAGTCCGGTGCGGGTAATGGCGTCCATCCAATCGGTTTTTCCGCTAATTTGTTCGGGTTTGATTGCAAATGCCCCGGCGGCTTCGTTCGAATAAGCAGCGAAGGAATTAGGTCCCGACATGTACACTTTATTGGTGAGCGATTTAAATCCAAAATAGGAATCGTAACGCAGTTCAGAGTTGCCTCTTTTTCCCGCTCTCGTAGTGATGAGGATAACCCCATTGGCGGCGCGGACTCCATAAATGGCGGTTGAGGAGGCGTCTTTTAATACATCGATCGACACAATGTCGGTTGTGGCAATGTTGCGAATATCGTCGGTAATAATTCCATCAACCACATACAAGGGTTCGGCACCGCCAATAACCGATCCGGTTCCTCTTATGCGAACGGTGGGAGCCGATCCGGGTGATCCAAAATTGGTTATTTGCACCCCCGCTAATTTCCCTTGGATGGCTTGCGTGCCCGTTAATACGGGTTGTTTAATTAATTCCGAACCTTTCACAGACCCGATAGATCCCGTTATTTCTCTTCTTTTTTGGGAATTATACCCCACAATTACCACTTCTTCTACCGATTCAACTTGGGGATTGAGACTTACAAAGATTTTGTTTTCCAAACCGAGAACGAGCGTGATACGTTCAAATCCGTCGCGGTATAATTCGATTTTGGTGCCCTTAATTTCGTTAATATTGATAAGGCCGTTTTCATCGGTGTTGCCAATTTTCGAATTGTTGGAGGTAACAGTAATTTCAACATTTTCTATTGGCTGTCCTGTTTTACTATTGGTGACTTGCACGGTATATTGACCCATTAGCTCGGTGCCAAAGCAAAATAGTAGTGTGATTACGAGGAATTTAGCTTTAAAATGGGAAAGTAGTTGGCACATTAATAGGAGGGGTTTGATTATATGATTACGCAATTTATACTAAATTGTGAATTATACAAGAACTAATGGTTGAAAAGCATTCAATCAAAGGCCTTAAGGCGCTTTTCCTGGGGAAATGGACCACTGTTGGAATGGCAGCCGTACATGGCAAAACTGGGTGTTGTTATTAACGTGTCCAACAGTCACGGTTAATTCTGTCGACAATTCCGTTTGTGCCTAACGAAGCTCTTGAAGCCATAAGGCACAGTTTTGATCGATGATTTGAAAAACATCTTCGAAACGGTCGTTGTACCACGGATCGGGTACGTTGCTATCGGGCGAATGGACATCGAATTTCCGGAATTTGTGAATTTTCTGACGTTGTTCTTCGTTGCGGCAAAACCGCAGCACTTGGTCGTGCACGTCATTCGCCATCGTGATCACATAATCGGCATCTAGGATATCGCCAAAGGTTAGTTGTCGGCTTATACTCGTTACATCCACCCCGTGTTCATGGGCGTTGGCGCGGGTTCTGGGATCGGCATTCTC
>CAMBBZ010000046.1 GCA_945863965.1 Chitinophaga pinensis
AAAGCGGCAACGCAGGTTTTCATTAATTTATCTAAGAATATTTTTGAACGTTCACTCGTGTCACATGCAATAAATACGACCCGCTTCACGCCTAACTCAACCGTTTTTTCTAAAATCCACTCCATCCGGTCGGTACTTTTTAAGACGCCAACCACCAAAGTAAACTGTGGCCGTTCAATCGCCTCGCTATTCATAATTTTTGCGCTTACACCCTTTTTACTAACAGCTGATATTTCCGCCTCATACCGGTATCCTTTTCCATCTGTACACGCAATGGTATCACCTATGGCAAATCGCAACACTTGAATCATGTGCCGGGCTTCAGACTCGCTAAAACGGGCAATTCCGTACCCGACTTCCTCCGAAAAAAAGGTAAAATGTCCGGGCATTAATTATGTTTCCAAGTAGTACCTTCTTTTGAATCCATGAGCTCAACCCCCTTCTCTTTCAGGCGATTTCGAATGGCGTCGCTCAGCGCATAATTTTTATCTGTTTTTGCTTCGCTTCGCAAGGTGATTAAAATATCCATCACTTCATCTAGGATATCACTATGGGCTTCTACCTCTGTTTGAAGTCCTAATATTCCTTGAAAATATACGGTTATTAAATTGGATATTTTCTCCAAATCTTGCACGTTCAATGCGGCTTTTTTATCAATGGCTAAATTGATAAATTTGGCTAATTCGAAAAATTGAGCAATCGCTATAGGCGTATTCAAATCGTCGGATAGAGCAGCATCTATGGCTTTCTCCACCGCCTCAATATCAACGTTAGACTCTTTTTCGGGAACTATACTTTCCAGTTTTTTAAAGGATTCCAACAATCGTTTTAATCCCTTTTCTGAACCTTCCAGCGCTACCTCTGAAAAATCCAAGGTGCTTCTGTAATGCGCTTGGAGGACAAAAAATCGCAAGGTATTCGGACCAAAACCACGGCTTAATAAATGGTGATCCCCATTAAATAACGCACTCACTTGAATTCCGTTATTCAAACTTTTCGCCATTTTCTGACCATTAATAGTGATCATATTGTGGTGCATCCAGTAACGGGCGGGATTGTGTTTGTGGGCCGCCGTACTTTGTGCTATTTCGCATTCATGATGAGGAAATAACAAATCCATTCCCCCGCCGTGAATGTCAAATTCCAATCCTAAATATTTAGCACTCATGGCTGAACATTCAATGTGCCACCCAGGAAACCCTTTTCCCCATGGACTGCTCCATTGCATGATGTGTTCGGGAAGCGCATGCTTCCAAAGCGCAAAATCATGGGCGCTCCGCTTCTCTGACTGTCCTTCCAACTCGCGACTCGCACTGCCTGCTATGAGATCGTCTAATACCCGACCACTAAGGGTGCCGTAATGGTGTTCTTTTTGATAGGCTTCCACATCAAAATAAACAGACCCGTTTACTTGGTAAGCTAAATTGGCGTCTATAATTGATTGAATCATCTCAATCTGCTCAATGATATGACCGCTGGCTTTGGGTTCTATACTCGGTCGGAGCACATTTAGCGCGTCCATGGCCCAATTATAGGCATCGGTATAGGTTTGGGCCACTTCCATAGGTTCTATTTGCTCCAAACGCGCTTGCTTTTGCAATTTGTCTTCCCCCTCATCGGCGTCGCCCACTAGATGTCCAACATCGGTAATATTGCGAACAAATCGAACTTGGTATCCCTGTTGCATCAATAAGCGTCTGAAAACATCAAACACAATGGGACCTCGTACATGACCTAAATGCGGTGGACCATACACGGTAGGTCCGCAGATATACATGCCTACCTTTTGGGGCACTATTGAGGTAAAATCCTCTATACGTCTATTCAGTGTATTGTACAGTCTTAGGTCTTTCATGAATTAACGGTGGTCGTATAATTGGGAATAATAAGATTGGTACGCACCGCTCGTTACCCCGTCTAACCAAGCTTCGTTTTCTAAATACCAATCGATAGTTTTTTCAAATCCTTGATCAAAGGCCACGGAAGGACTCCATTTCAATTCGTTTTCCAATTTTGACGCATCGATTGCATACCGAAAATCATGGCCTGCGCGATCGGTAACAAAGGTGATCAGTTCAGCAGACTTACCTTCGGGGCGACCTAGTTTTCGGTCCATAATTTCACATAGTTTATGCACCAAGTCTAAATTTTTCCATTCGTTATTGCCACCGATATTATACGTTTCTCCCAAACGGCCTTCATGGAAAATCACATCAATCGCGGAAGCATGGTCTTCTACCCACAACCAATCGCGGATATTATCTCCCTTTCCATAAACAGGCAAAGGTTTGCTGTTTTTAATGTTGTGAATCATTAATGGAATCAATTTTTCGGGAAATTGATGACTGCCATAGTTATTGGAACAATTACTAATTACCATGGGCAATTTAAATGTTTCGTGATAAGCCCGAACGAAATGATCCGAACTGGCTTTACTGGCACTGTAAGGAGAATTGGGATCGTAGGGTGTAGATTCAGTGAACTTGCCGTCATCGCCTAGGGTCCCATATACCTCATCGGTACTTACATGGTAAAAACGACCTTCTGAAACTTCCCCAAATTGTTTGAATGCATTTAGTAAAATTACGGTTCCCACTACATTCGTCATCACGAAATCAATAGGATTGGTTATACTTCTATCGACGTGACTTTCTGCAGCTAAATGAATGATAGAATGTATTTTAAACTCTTTAAAAAGAGATTCCACTGCCCCTATATCGGTAATATCACATTTGCGGAATGTGTAATTATCGGCAGATTCTAAATCCTTTAAATTTTCTAAATTTCCGGCGTATGTTAACGCATCAAGATTGATAATTTGATAATCCGGATAACGGTTCACAAATCTGCGTACCACATGCGATCCGATGAAACCGGCACCGCCCGTGATTAAAATATTTTTTTTCATTTTATAGGTTCAACGTTAAAAATCCGAACGGACAAAGGTGTATAGGGGGGCACTCCAATACGGCCCTGCGCGCCAAATCCGTAATCCGAGGTCACCAAAAACTCCACATCCATGTTTTCATCGACATAGTAAGGCAAAATATTTAAGGCTCGAATTGGGTTAATCTGACCGCTGTAATCTGCTGTATAGTGCTTGTTTTCCAAACGACTGTCGTAAATCAAAACGCCATTAAGCCGCTTAACAACCACGTCAAACGTAACCGCTGGAGCCGCTTTTTGAATAGGTGCATTGCTAAATAAATTGGGAGACACCCACATATTGCAAAACAGTCCTTGGGTATCGCTTAACACGCGATACTTAATCATTTCGAATGTATCTAACTGCCAAAGACCCGGATTTTTTATCGCATAATTATCGATTAATTTATTCTCTGCAATCGCTCTTTGAAAGCTTTTATTGGCTAAAAACTCGTAATATTCTTGATTCGTAATAACCCGCTCTAAATCAAAAATAACCTTAGCCATTTGTCCATTCGGCAATAACTGAATTTTATAGTCGCTCGAGTTTTTCAACTTTAAACTATCGGTAGCCAATTTAATTTCCACCCGGCTACCCGGAGCGGCCAATCGGAGCGCTTCGGTTAATTCATTGGTAGCCACCGGAGGATAGGGAACTTCTACTAGGGTATCATTGCCGTATGTACTGACTAAGGTATCTCCTTCAGGACCCAATATCATGTAATTAATGAGGCAATAATGGTCATCGCTAAAAGGGGCTGCAATCGGTTCCCCTTTTGTAAATCGATAGGTAAGGCCGGATTCTGTAGTGGTATAGGCATAAAACGTGCGATACCCATAAAAAACAGCCGATACAACCGCAAGAACTATAATGATACCAATTAGAATTTTCTGTTTTCTCATCCTTCTATCGCATTTAACTCGTTTTTGTATGCTTGGATTTCGCGCTTAAACGTAGCAAGTACCTCTTCAAGGGGTGCTTCGCTTTGACCACCTGCGGCATTAAAATGTCCGCCGCCGTTAAAAAACTTCCCCGCAAATTCATTGACCTTAAACGTTCCTTTACTTCGGAAGCTCATTTTTACGCGTTCGGTTCGATCCACAATTAAAACACTCAAAACTATCCCTTTAATTCCAAGCCCAAAATTAACCAAACCTTCGGTATCTCCCGTAACAACTTTGAATTCTTCAAGTTCTTGCCGATCTAAATGTATGACTGCGGTTTTACAGTCTTCCAAAATTTCCAACTTCTTATACAAGCAATAACCAAACAAACGACTTCTGTTAACAGAAAAAACATTGTAAATACGTTCGTGAATCTGAACATGATCCACCCCTATTTCCATCATTTGAGCAGCAACAATATGGGTTTGAGACCGTGTATTCACAAATTGAAAATTGCCGGTGTCGGTCATTAATCCGGTATATAAACAGGTTACGGCGTCTTGGTTGATAACCTCCAATCCGAAGTTATCCCGCGCCCATTCAAAAACAAGCTCACAGGTACTCGATGCCTCGTTATTCCAATAGGCATAAGTATAAAAGGCATCAGGATTTTGGTGGTGGTCAATCAATACCAAGGGCTTACCACTAGCCGCTAACCAATCGCCCAATTCGTTAATACGGGTCAATACATTGAAATCAAGACAAAAAACCAAATCCGATTCATTCAACCGCTTTTTTACTTCTTCGGGCGAATCTTCAAAATTAGTAACCTTTTCATTTCCCGGTAACCATGCGAGAGATTCGGAGTAATCGGTTGGGGTAATCACAGAAGATTGAACGCCTAACGTATTTAATATGTGCTGTAGGCCCAAGGTTGAACCCATAGCATCGCCATCGGGTTTGTGATGCGTGGTAATAAAAACATTCTTGTAGTTTCCGCTTTTCAGTCCCTCAACAAGGTCGACCGTTGAATTGATTTTCATGGATACTACAAAAATACAGATTACTGAAGTAATTTTGAATTTTATGAGCCGTTCTGCCTACCAACTTTACACCCTCGATAACGGTTTGCGCGTTGCCCATGTTAAAACCCCCTCCTCCGCTCTTGTTTATTGTGGATTTGTTGTCCATGCGGGAAGTCGAAACGACCAAGAACATCACGGTATTGCCCATTGTTTAGAACACATGTTTTTCAAAGGCACCCGTAAACGGAAAACCTATCATGTGCTCAATCACCTTGAGGTCGTGGGAGGTGAACTTAATGCATTTACCACCAAAGAAATAACCACTCTTTACGCTACAGTTCAACGAACCCATTTTAAGCGCGCGGTAGACATACTCTGCGATGTTGCCTTTCGATCTTCATTTCCCGAAAACGAGCTCAAAAAAGAACGTTTGGTCATTGCCGATGAAATCCAAATGTATAAAGACACACCCGAAGAAAATATATACGACGAATTTCAAGAACTACTATTTACCCAACACCCCTTAGCCCATAATATTTTAGGAGATACCGAATCCTTAAATAAAATTTCCCGCGACGATCTTGTTTCCTTTACTCAGCAAAATTACCATCCCGATAATATGGTTTTTGTGGTGGTCGGAAGCCTCTCAAGCGAACGGGTTTTAAACACTCTCAATACCTATTCCCAAGAATATTTTCCCAAAAAAGAACCCATAATTCATACGCCTCAATCTTGGGACTATTCCGCTTTCAGGAGTTCAAAAGAGTCTGATTTTGGCCAGGCCTATGCCATTATGGGTTTGCCTGCCTATTCGGAAAGCCACCCCAAACGGTTCGCGTTGATGTTGCTTAATAATTTATTAGGCGGACCAGGAATGAACAGCCGGCTCAATTTGAGCATCCGTGAAAAATATGGGTACGCGTATAACATAGAAAGCGGCTACCAATCGTATAGCGATGCCGGAATGTTTCATTGTTATATAAGCTGCGAGGAAAAGTATATGCAAAAATCGCTGTTCCTAATTGAGAAGGAAATTAAAAAACTCAAAGAGCAAAAATTGGGGAAAGTGCAACTTTCCCAAGCTAAAAATCAACTTTCCGGACAATTAATGATGGCAAACGAAAACCGAAACGGATTGTTGATTCACATAGGAAAAGGTATTTTAAAATACGGCAGAGCCAAACAAATCGAAGAAACCATTGCCGATATAAACCGATTGAGCGCCGAAGATCTTTTAGATGCCGCCAATGAAAGCTTTGATTTTGATCAATTTTCCTATCTGAAATACCTACCCAGTAAATAAAAATGGTGTCCAAGCACCCCATAAAGCAACTTATTGAGGCCGGCGAAGGATTAAAGCTTGATTTTAAACAGCTGATTCAAAATCCGCGAAAAATTGCCAAATCTATGGTGAGTTTTGCCAACACCGAAGGCGGCGTTTTACTGATTGGCGTGCGTGATAACGGAAGTATTGCAGGCATTAAATCAGAAGAAGAAGTTCACATGCTCGAATTGGCTGCGAGCTTCCATTGTAAGCCCGAAGTAACCTACCGCATACAAGAAATCAGCATAGAAGGAAAAACCATTTTAAACGTTTATATCCCCAAAGGCAAAGACAAACCGTATTATGCCCGTGGTGAAGACGACAAATGGTGGGTTTATGTGCGCGTAAACGATAAATGCATATTGGCATCAAAAACCACAGTAGATTTTATGCGCAGCCAAGATAAAGCGACCCAATTATCGCTCGGCAAACTCGAACAAGGCATATTGAGGTTTATTGCAGAAAATGAAAAAACCACCTTGCCCGAAATTTGCAAACAATTCAATTTAGGCAAACGCCGCAGCAGCCGTATTTTAGTCGATTTAATGAAATTGCAAGCCATACGAAGCCATACAACAGAAAAGGCCGAGTTTTATACCACGGCCTTTTCCTAAATAAAAATCAAATTCTTAGTTGGTCGCGGCTTCGAACAATTCGCTTACCTTATTCCAATTTACGACATTCCAAAATGCAGCAATATAGTCAGGACGGCGGTTTTGGTAGTTCAAATAATATGCGTGTTCCCAAACGTCTAATCCTAAAACTGGTGTTCCTTTAACTTCGGCAATATCCATTAAGGGATTGTCTTGATTCGGCGTAGAACTAACAACCAATGTACCTTCAGACACCGACAACCAAGCCCATCCGCTTCCAAAACGGGTAGCTCCTGCTGCTGCAAATTGTGTTTTAAAGTCCTCAAAAGAGCCAAACGTGGCATCAATCGCCGCCGCCAATTTCCCAGAAGGAGCTCCGCTGCCGTTAGGGCCTATTACTTCCCAAAACAAGCTGTGATTGAAATGACCACCTCCATTATTTCTTACGGCCGGACTCAATTTGCTGATATGGCCCATCAATTCTTCTAGAGATTTACCTTCAGATTCAGTACCGGCAATAGCCGCATTTAAATTATTGATATACGCTTGGTGGTGCTTGCTATGGTGAATTTCCATAGTTTTGGCGTCGATATGCGGCTCTAACGCATTTAATTCATAAGATAATTTCGGTAGTTCGAACATGGTATATATATTTATTGAAACAAATTTAACGAAGAATCAGATGCCTTCAAAGGCCTTTCTATCGATACCCGTATTTTTGCGACCACAACCTATGTTTCCCATTCGCGCACCCTACAACACCGTATCATGACGGCTTGGATATACTCCAATTTTTGGGAAGTGATAGCAGCCCTGCTTTCCTTATGGTGCGTTTGGCTTGCCACCAAAAATAAAATCTTAAATTGGCCCATCTCCATGTTGGCATCTATCGTGTATGCCTATGTCTTTTACCAAAATCGCTTCTTTTCGGAAACCTATCTCCAAGGTATTTTCCTTATTTTTCAAGCATTTGGCTGGTGGTTTTGGTCCTCTTTAAATACCAATAAACAAGAAAAACAGATCGCCAACCTTCCCAAACAACTAATTATTCCCATTACATTAACCGTAATAACCGCCTATTTCCTGTGGCTTTATGCATACATATCGATCAATCCTACCGCACGATTGCCCTATCTCGATGCATTTCTAACCGTTCTCAGCATCACAGCGCTGTGGATGCAAGCACGTCGATGGATCGAAAATTGGTATTTATGGATAATAGCCGATTTGTGTTATATACCCATGTTTTTCTGGGGGAAGCAATACATAACGGCAATACTTTACCTCGTATTTATTGCCTTGGCGCGCTCCGGACTGAACCATTGGCGCCGAAGTATAATAAACTAAAAAAAGCCCCTCGAAAGGGGCTTTTTAGATAAAATTCTTGTTTGATTATTTCTTTCCTGCTGGTTTCGCAGCTTCTGCGGCAGCCTGCATCAACGCACGGGTTGTCTTAATAGAAAGGATCGCATTTTCAGGGGCATCCAAAATTTCTAGATTTTCTAAGCTAAGAACCCGAACCTTTGCACTTTGTCCGATTTCTAAGGTATCAATGGATACATCAATAAAATCAGGCATGTCCTTTAAGAATCCACGTACACGCAAGCGGTTGATTTTCTTTACCAACTTACCACCCGCACGAACACCAGGAGAGTTACCTACCACACGCACAGGAACTTCCATAACGACTTTCTTGCTTTCATCTACTTGCATGAAATCCGCATGTATGATGGCTTCAGAAACCGGGTGAAATTGAATATCTTGTAATATGGCGCTGTATTGCGTTCCCTCTACATTCAATTGAACTTTATACGCATTGGGCGTATAAACTAAGTTTTTAAAATCGGCTTGGTAAATCGCAAAATGCGTACCTTCTTTTCCATTGCTGTACATAACACAAGGCACCATACCCTTGCTGCGCAATTCTTTTGCGGTGCGTGTTCCTACCTCACTGCGTAGTTCACCTTTCAATAAAATGGTTTTCATATTCTAATATTTTATAATTATTTTGTTTGTTTGAGTTCCAAAGAAGTCTGTGAATTAAAGACTTGTTTGTACAAAGAACTAATACTGCCGTTTTCATGCACGTTGCGAATGGCTCTCGCAAATAAGGGAGCCACCGACAATACTTTAATTTTATCGATATGGCGTTTTAACGGAATCGTATCGGCTACAACGAGCTCGGTTAAAACTGAATTTTCTATATTTTCGTAAGCTTTTCCGCTTAATACCGGGTGACAACACAACGCACGAACCGTTTTAGCTCCTTTTTCAGTTAGCATAGCAGCGGCTTTGCATAAAGTACCGCCCGTGTCAACAATATCGTCTATCAAAACTACATCTTTACCTTCCACATCTCCGATAACCGTCATATTGGCAATTTCATTAGCCCGTTTCCGCTCTTTATCGCAAATTACCATGGGTAAATTCAATAATTTAGCCACTTCGCGAATACGGTTAGACGCGCCTACATCGGGCGCGGCAATTACAATATTATCTTGATTTAGGGTTTTGATATAAGGCACGAAAATAATCGAGCTCTCTAGATGATCCACAGGAACATTGAAAAACCCTTGAATTTGCGGGGCATGTAGTTCCATGGTCATAACACGATGCGCACCCGCTGTAACCAATAAATCCGCTATCAATTTGGATGCAATAGATACACGTGGCTTGTCTTTACGATCCTGACGTGCAAAACCGTAATAAGGAACTACCGCCGTAATATAATTAGCACTGGCGCGTTTTGCGGCATCGATAGCCATCAAAAGCTCCATCAAATTATCGCTGTTCGGATACGTGGACTGCACAATGAACAAATCACAACCACGAACCGACTCCATGAAGTTAGGTTGAAACTCCCCATCGCTAAAACGGTTTATAGCCAATTCACCGGGTTGGGTACCGTAAAATTCACAAATAGCACTAGTAAGTTCTAGAGAGGCGGAGCCGCCAAAAATTTTGACAGGGTGTATAAGAGAGGTCATAATAGGATTTTACTTTCTCGTGGGAAACTCCCAGATATCATCAAATCAATTTTTGTTGTCCGACTAGGGCTCGAACCTAGACTCTTCTGGACCAAAACCAGACGTGTTGCCAGTTACACCATCGGACAATTTTCGGTGTGCAAAAATACGATAGATTTCCACTTTAGCAAAAACCTTGCGCATTTTTTTTCTTGTAGAAGGTTTTACACCTAAAGCAAACACCGTTTGCATTGCCTACATCACGTGTAGAACCTGCGTATCTGACTTCAATGGGCTCCTTAGTTGAATGATATAATTTCCAGGCGTTAATCCCTTTAGGTCTAATTCGTGTTCATATTCACCCGAATGATGCGGTTTATTGAAGCATGTTTGAATTAATCGACCCAAAGAATCATATATGCACAATTGCAAAGTGCCTCCACCATCTGTTCGGTAGGAAATTAGAGCACGGTCTTTAGCCGGATTTGGGAATACCGCTCCAATCGAAATCTGTGTCATGAAATCGGCAAAAGCGTCAATACGGCTCAAACTGTTTTTGAAGATAGGTAATGTATTGAAGTCTTCCCCCAAAAGCGCTTTGACCTCTGATGGGGGCAATTCAAACCAATCTTGTAAAATACTTCCATAAACCTGGCGGAAATCGAACTGCATCGGTACGTTGTCGTTTACGGTAGTGGCGCTCGGAATACTCGGATTATTTCCAATAATTCCGGGCTGAACCGCGTCTCCGAATACCATTAAAGGCGCTGCGGCACCGTGATCGGTTCCGGTACTTGCATTGCTCTGTACCCGCCGGCCAAACTCACTGAACGTCATGCTAACGACCCGATCGCTTATCCCTAAAAGCTCCAAATCGTCCTGAAACGCTTCCATCGCGATACTCAACTGACTCAGTAAATCGGCATGAGACCCTTCTTTGGTGTCGCCGGCCTGAACTTGAGCACTGTGGGTGTCAAATCCACCAAGAGAAACCATATATACCGGTGTTTGAAGTCCACCATGGACCAAACGAGCGACTATTTTTAACTGCTCGGCCAAATTCCCGCCGCGCACACCCGTTGGGTATTTGGTTGATTTATTAGTTCCCTTTGCGGCAGCGTTTTTGATTACATCGGCGTATTCATTGGTTTGTTGCGACAGTAATCGAATGTAAGCCAACTCATCGCCCGCTGGCGTCGCAGGAACCTCACCTACCGCATTGTCCAATAAATCATAAACGGAGCTCGGGTTCGTTACGGCCATACCCATATTGGTTATTGGACCCATGAAGGCCAAAGAAACAAGCGGACCAATTTGAAGAGCCAACGGATCTTTCATAGAGGCGTTTGGATAACCCTGAGGATATTTAGGATAGCGTTTGTCTAAGTAGCGACCGACCCAACCGTTCGTTAATACTTCATTACTATTAGAGGCACTCATCCAGATATCCATCGAACGGAAATGAGAAAAATCAGGTTGCGGATAGCCCACCGATTGCACAATACTCATTTTATTATTATCGTAGATACGCCGTGCGCCTAACATTTTTGGATGTAGCCCAGTTTTAGTTGTGTTTTTAAGCGCGAGCACGGACGACTCTTGCAAAACCACATTAGACCTGGCTTTGGTGAGATTTTGATATTGATCTAACGGAATAACCATGTTCAATCCGTCATTTCCCCCATTTAATTGTATAATTACCAGCACTTTACCGTTAGCGGAACGCTTTCCCAACGCACCTAACAAGCCAGTGTGCTGAAGGGAACGTAAATTCATTCCATTCAAACTTATGGGTAAAACCGTACTCGCCGCGGCGGCTTTTAAAAAAGATCTTCTTTTCATGCTTGTGGAATTAAGACAATTGATATTCAGAAAGATTCATGATACGTTTATATAAGTAACCCAGCTTTAGCGCAACCGATTGCCGAGCTGTCGCATGATTAGGATAAGAAGGGGTCACCGCTGCGTTGTACTCATCGGTCCAATTATAATCAGGAATGCCACCTGGCAACAGAATTTCTTTCAAATCCGCTATTTGCAGTTTGTATAAGTTAACAGGCA
The DNA here is from genome assembly GCA_945863965.1 of Chitinophaga pinensis. Lineage (GTDB taxonomy): Bacteria > Bacteroidota > Bacteroidia > NS11-12g > UBA955 > VMCP01. The sequence continues at coordinate 11,780 of CAMBBZ010000046.1, forward strand.
ATAAGAAATGACACGCCTCATTAATCAATTTATCCGCATCGTTAGGGGCTGAAAATCCTTGGGTTATTTTCCATACATCCACTTTCATCGTATATGAAGCACCTATATTATGTCCAATCCACAACAGATAATCTTGAAATTCATTGCGCTTAGGCAGCGAATCTGAAGTAATCCAAGCCCTGTGATATATGGGTAACTGATGCCACGCATCCCAACCGGCAACACTTGGAGGATCGCCTAAGTCCATCTGATTCAATAACATGTATCCATTATGAAAACCATACGCTTTGTACAAAAGCTCGTAATCTGTTTTCTTGGGGAAGTCAATTTGATATTGACGCACAAAACTAACCGAATGCGTTAAGGGGTCTTTGATCACACAACCCCTATTCCATGAATCAAAGAAATGTGCACTCATGAACAAGGCCTTTAATACCGGCTTTATCTCATAATTATTATCTCTGAATATCTTCGCTAAGGGTTCAATTACTTGCGTTTCGGCATTGTCATCAATTTTATAGTAAACAAAGAAACGATACAGGCGGCGACAAATGTATTTCGATACTTCTTCCTTTTTGAAAATCATATCTAGTAAATCATTCAGCTCATCTGTACCGGCACTAATACCCGTGCGGCCTTTGATAACGGTATTTCCATAAAAAGCAGAAAACGTTTTATCCGTTGTGTCGTGTCGCGCTGATTGGAAAATAGAACTAATAGGCGTAGAGGTTATATTGATATTAAATCCCGTAAGCACACGAGCGGCGGCTTTCACATCGTCTTCGGTATATTGACTTTCGGGACCTTTCCCTAGAGTGAATAATTCTTGTAATTCACGGGCGTAGTTCTCATCAGGGGCATTTTTGGTATTCAAACGTCCATTCAGATAGAATAACATAGCAGGATCTACCGTAATTTGATGGGTAAACGTTTTAAAGTTGCCCATCCCATAATCCATCAATACCTTAAAATAGTAATAATAGGAAGACGCAATAGGAATGGATGTCATTTGAACGGCGAAATGATTGTGCCAAAACAAGAGCATTTTTTCGTAAACAGTAGGCTTTTGGTTAACCGCTAACGACCACATCCAACCCTTCATAGACAACAAACGCGCAAATTCTAAATTCGCATTATACGGGGCATTGATCCATGTTTGTCCATAGGCAACATCTGCATCAGCAATATTGTTCCCGTAATTATTAATGGGTGGATCTATTTTTACCGCCGACGTATCAAGCAATTTATCCACCATCTGCTCTAGCGACAGACCGTCAAAAGCCTTTAAATCTGCTTGGGAAGGTCCGAAGGTAGCCCTGCGCAGCAAATGCAATTTATCGTCGATATTCCAACTAGACGTATAGGGTTCTAAACCGGTATTGGTTCTGCGTGTTACGCGCAAACCTTCGGTCGGTGGCGCAGCGGCGGAGGTATTAAAGCGGAGAAATTGGCGTCGATTCATATGCAATACAGCAATTTACTCCAATAGACGCAATTTTCAAGCCAAACGTTCGAGCGCCGCATAAAATTTTAATTTAAATAACACCCTCGTGACGAAAAGCCACTGATGGTAATAAAAAAATTATGCTTTGATAAACGTTAATTCCTCCAGCGAATCGGAAATGGCCGCAAGTTGAAAACCATATTGCTCTATTTGGGCAATCATCTTTTGAGTGCTGGCAACACCGCCCTCTACAAATCTTTCATGAATTTCAACGGCTATTTGCGTCAAATTTGGAAGTGCCATCAGTACAGAGGGCATTACTTCGTATTCAGCACCTTCGATATCCATTTTCACGGCCTTTACCCTCATGGCATCCACGTCTTTGATAATGTCATGCATCGATTTTACCGGCACATCTACTGTGGTATGGGTATCTACATAATCCATCTGCATTAAACTACCCGATACGTGGTTCTCGTTTTTGGGAAGAAAAAAACGCACTTCCCCCGTTTCTAATGCAATACCATAAGGAAAAAAAGAATAGTTATCGGGTAGCGATTGTTCAGCCAACCATTCGATGGATTTTGGCGTTGGATCGAAGCCGTAAACGTTACATTGCGTTTTCTCTATAAGCTGCAAATCAAAACTCACGTCCGTGCCCACCCCGAACGAAAGCACGATATCGTTCGATTGTACGCGCTGGGTATCGAAGAAAAAACCGCCATTAGGACTTCCGAGCCATTCTAAATTTGCTTGTTTTGCCTTGATTTTGAATTCTTTTCGCGGCAAAAGATGATGTTTTAATTTTCTGAGGAAAACTCCCATGTTTCAAAAGTAAGGGCTAAAGTTCAAAAGTGTATGGATCGAGGTTTATCAAGTGTAATTCAAAATATCTCAAAGCCACATAATGCAACGCAACTATTTCCAACATGCACCGTTTAAACTATCTTTACCATTTTCAACTCCATCAAATTTGTATCCACCGAAACGCATATCCACCGAAATCGCGAAAACATTACGCCTTTCGCTTTGGGCCGCTATGGGAGTCTTGTTGCTCCCAAACTGTCAGTTCAATACCCATCAAGCGCCTTCAAAATCCTCTGAAATTGTCATCATTAAAAATGGAAAATTCCAACAAAACGGGAAATCCCTTTTTATAAAAGGGTGTAACTATTGGTATGGCGGCTATCTCGTTTCCAAAAACGATTCCCAAAGTTACCAGCGACTCATCAGCGAATTGGACTTCCTTAAAAAACAAGGCATCAATAACCTGCGCGTAATGGTAAGTTCCGAAGGCGATAGCCGTTATCCCTATCGCATTTCACCCAGTCTTAGGCCCTCTTTAGACCATTTTAATACCGAAATGCTTTATGGCTTCGACGTACTTTTAACCGAACTACACAAGCGCCTAATGACCGCCACCATGGTGCTCGGCAATAATTGGGAATGGTCTGGCGGATTCGGAGAATACCTGCATTGGCATG
>CAMBBZ010000047.1 GCA_945863965.1 Chitinophaga pinensis
GTATTGCGCAATTTGGGTGTCCCTTTTTCCCATATTTTAATTGCCCTCAACAGCATTGAAAAAGGATTGGGTAAGTTGATTTTAAATAAAGCAAAACTCGATTCCGACTTGGAGGCCAATTGGGCGGTGGTGGCAGAAGCCGTTCAAACCATTTTACGTCGGGAAAAATACCCCAATCCTTACGAAACACTGAAAGAACTCACCCGTAACAACCAACACATTACCCAACAATCTATCCACGAGTTCATCGATACCCTACATGTTTCCGACCTCATTAAAAACGAACTTAAGGACATTAGTCCATACAATTACACGGGTATTTTCCCCCAAAAATCGTAAGGTCCAAAAGGCCTTACGCATTACGGGAATTGCCTTTACGGTTATAGTCATTACGGGCTTCGCATTTCGAAATCCGCTTCTGCGCTATGGATTTGAAAAAGCCCAAACCCGCTTATTGGCTAAAGGATTAAAACTAAGCTGTCAGAAGCTTGCATTTACCGGTTTTAGTGGAATTTCACTTCAACAGACTACCATCGCCTCCGTAGATGCCCTTCAGCAACCCATTTTACAATGCGATTCTATGTCGGTATATTTATCTCCGATTCGGGGTCTTTTAGGATTCGGATGGATCAACGAAGTGGAGGTGGCACAACTCAACCTGCATTACCAAGATTCTAACCCCTATTTTTTAAAGGCAAAAAAAGTAACGCCCAATAAGTCAAAACCCACAGAAGAGCAAACCCCTAATGGGCTTTTAAGTTTGTTAAAAGAGGCCTTACAACAATTACCGCAAACGTTACGGGCAGATTTTCTGACGCTACAAATCGACCAAGGATTAGAAAAAAACACCATCCGCATCGAGGCGCTTAGCTGGGAAGACGAACAATTATCGGCAGAAATTGGCGTTCAACAAAAACAACGCGTTCAACAGTTTAGGATTTCTGGGGATTTAAATCGACAAAGCTTAGAGGGAAATCTGCTCATGGAAGGCCGCAAAGATGCCCCAGTTTTAATATCTCTTTTGGGCGGTGATTTTGGTTTTTCGCGGATGCAATTCCAATTGAATCAAATATCAGAAAAAAAAGAAGGACTGAACATTCAGGCATCTTGTGAAATTACCAATGCGTATATCGATCACCGTCGCATTTCGGATACGGTGGTCCGCATCGATGCCATTCAGGGGAATCCAATCATAAATTTACAGAAAGGTTCCATCGAAATAGACAGTAGCAGTCGATGGATGTTGAATACGTTCGCATTCAATGCGGGCATACATTATCCAATTAAAGATTCAATGGCTGCGCATTGGGCGTACTTAAATATCGATATGGAAGCCGGTGCGCAACTATTCCAATCGCTGCCTGCGGGATTGTTTCGGTACACCTCTGGCATTAGTGTTGCGGGTTCTTTTGCCCATCGCTTTTATCTTTGGTATACCCCCAGAAAGCTATCTCAAACTAAATTCGAAGCCGATATTCATTACAGTCCCGATTTTAAAGTACTGCAATGGGGTCAAGCGCAACCCGAAAAGCTCAATGGATCTTTCCACCACGATTATTACGACGGCGATCGTTGGGAAGCCGGATTTGAAGTAGGCCCTAGCAATCCCCTCTACACCCCCATTTCTCAAATTTCACCCAATTTAATTGAAAGTACGTTAAAAGCAGAAGATCCCAGCTATTACGGACACAAGGGTTTCTATTTAGAGGCCTTTAGAGAGGCCCTAATGGCCAATGTACGCGAAAAACGATTTGCCCGTGGCGGCAGCACGCTATCGATGCAATTGGTAAAAAATGTATTTTTACGTCAACACAAAACCCTTACCCGCAAACTCGAAGAAATCTTGTTGGTGTGGCTAATTGAACACGAACGCACCGTTTCCAAGCAACGCATGCTCGAAGTTTATTTCAACATTATCGAATGGGGTCCCGGTGTTTTTGGGGTAGGCTCCGCCAGTCGCTTTTATTTTGGGAAATCCCCCTCACAGCTGAACATGGGAGAAAGTTGCTATTTAAGCAGTTTAATTCCGGCCCCAAGCAAAGCGCGTTGGAGTGTTGATTCAGCGGGTCAAGTAAGCCCACGGTGGTCGCGTTATACCAAATTGAAAAATCGTATTATCCGCAGCGACAGTACCCGATTTGGACCCGAAGACTTTGATTTTACCATTAATGCGTTTAATTAACCGGTTAAAAAGCCGACAAAACGACATAACAACAGGCTTTTTTCGGGAATTGACCGCCATTTTGACACCCTGAGGGCTGATTTTATCGCGACCCATTCATTAAACGCCCTTTGGTCTGGTATTTGCACGTTGCGGGTTATGAATCCACAACAATATACCATTAAAGCACAAGAGACAATCAACCGGGCCCAGAATATGGTGCAAGTCAAAGGTCAACAAAGCATTGAGGTAGCGCATTTGTTGCTGGCAATTTTAGCGGAAGACACCGAAGTAATCAAGTTTATCGCCGGTAAAATCGGAGCCAATATTTCCCATTTACAAGCGGTACTTGAGAAGCAAGTAGAGCAATACCTTAAGGTTGAGGGTGGAAGTGTTTATGCGTCTCATGAGTTGAATCAAACTTTTGTGAACGCCCAAAAGGCCATGCACGAATTGGGCGATGAATTCATTACCAATGAGCATTTAATAATAGGCATACTCGAGGGTAAAAATATTGTTTCCACGGTTCTAAAAGATGCCGGTTTTAAGCGCACTGAAGTCATTAAAGCGATAAAAGAATTGCGTGGGGGTAACAAAGTAGACAGTCAAACATCGGAACACCAATTCAACGCGCTCAAAAAATTCGCCTTAAATTTAAATCAAATGGCCCGCGAGGGAAAGTTAGATCCCGTAATAGGTCGCGACGATGAAATTCGCCGCTTACTACAAATATTAAGCCGCAGAACTAAAAACAATCCAATACTCATTGGAGAACCGGGTGTAGGAAAAACAGCCATCGCCGAAGGTTTAGCCAATAGAATTATCCGCGGCGATGTTCCAGAAAACTTAAAATCGAAAACGATCTACAGTCTCGATATGGGCGCTTTAATTGCAGGCGCCAAGTACAAAGGAGAGTTTGAAGAGCGACTTAAATCGGTGATTAAAGAAGTAACCGAATCCAATGGCGATGTGGTGTTGTTCATTGACGAAATCCATACACTCGTTGGCGCCGGTAAGGGAGAAGGCGCGATGGATGCCGCTAATATTTTAAAACCCGCCTTGGCCCGTGGCGAACTAAGAGCCATAGGCGCCACTACCCTAGCCGAATATCAAAAATACATCGAAACCGATAAAGCCCTAGAACGCCGGTTTCAGAAGGTATTGGTAGAAGAGCCTGATACCTTAGAAGCAATTTCCATATTAAGGGGATTAAAAGAACGCTACGAGGTTCACCACCGTGTGCGCATCAAAGACGAAGCCATCATTTCGGCCGTAGAGATGAGTCAGCGTTACATCAACGACCGTTTTTTGCCGGATAAAGCCATTGATTTATTGGATGAGGCTGCCAGTAAGCTCCGTTTGGAAATGGACAGTGTGCCCGAAGAGTTAGACGAGTTGAATCGTCGGATTATGCAACTAGAAATAGAACGCGAAGCCATCAAGCGAGAAAACGAACACCACAAACTCAATAAATTAAACGAAGACATTGCGGGTTTGTCTGAACAACGCGGAATCCTTAATGCCCAATGGGAAAACGAACGCAGCATTTTACAGCAAATTCAGCAGAAAAAAGCGAATATAGAGAGTTTAAAAATTGAAGCCGATCAAGCCGAGCGAGAAGGCAATTACGGTCGCGTTGCTGAAATTAGATACGGCTTAATCAAAAATAACGAAGAAGCCCTGTATGCCTTAAGCTTAAAATTAGGCGAAAGCAAACAAGGCAAATCGATGGTAAAACAAGAAGTAGACTCCGAAGATATTGCGGAGGTTATTAGCCGTTGGACCGGAATTCCCTTGCGCAAAATGCTTCAAAGCGAACGCGAAAAACTCTTACTCATGGAAACCGAACTGCGCAAGCGCGTGGTGGGTCAGGAAGAAGCCATCGAAGCCCTTTCCAATGCCATACGCAGAAGTCGCGCCGGTTTACAAGATCCTAAAAAACCAATCGGTTCCTTTATTTTCTTAGGAACCACCGGCGTAGGAAAAACGGAATTGGCGAAAGCATTAGCCGAGTATTTATTCAATACCGATCAAGCCATGGTGCGTATCGACATGTCTGAATTTCAAGAAAAGCACACCGTGAGTCGTTTGGTAGGCGCCCCTCCAGGATATATAGGCTATGAAGAAGGCGGTCAGTTAACCGAAGCCATACGCCGCCGGCCCTATAGCGTGGTGCTCTTAGATGAAATTGAAAAAGCCCATCCCGATGTATTCAATATTCTACTGCAGGTATTAGACGACGGTCGCTTAACCGATAATAAAGGCCGTACCGCTAACTTCAGAAATACCATTATTATCATGACCTCCAATTTAGGCGCTGATTTGATCCGGGAATCTTACGAAACCCTAACGCTCAAGAATGCCGAAGAGGTGCATGCCCGAACCAAAATACAGGTATTTGAGCTTTTGAAACGAAGTATACGTCCTGAGTTTCTCAATCGAATCGATGAAACCGTCATGTTTGAGCCGCTCAATAGAGAACATACCATAGAAATCGCAAAACTACAATTCGAGATTCTTAAAAATCGCATCAAAGACCAAGGATACGACATGCATATTAGCGAATCGGCATTGGATTGGATAGCTCAGTTAGGGTACGATCCCCAATTTGGAGCAAGACCTTTAAAACGGGTAATTCAAAAGCGTATTATGGACGAATTGAGTAAACAAATTTTAGGGGGAACCTTAAAAGACGGGAATGTTTACATCGACTTGGTTGAAGGCGCCCTTGAATTTTCAAGTAAGCCAGAAGCTGCTAACGACTAAGTACAAAAGCGCCTCTGCGATGGCACTTACGGGAAGGCGCACTTCAATTTTCAAGTAAACTAGAAGCTGCTAACGACTAAATACACCAACGCGGCCACAATAGCACTTACGGGGATGGTTACTATCCATGCAAACAACAAGGAACGGGTGACCCCCCAACGTACTGCACTTAAACGCTTGGTCGCCCCAACCCCGATTATCGATCCGGTTATGGTATGGGTAGTACTCACGGGTATACCCATTTGAGCCGTTAAAAACAAGGTAATAGCACCCGCTGTTTCAGCGCCAACGCCCTCTAGAGGCGTAACCTTGGTAATTCGGGTTCCCATTGTTTTAACGATTTTCCAACCCCCACTTAAGGTACCCAAGGCAATGGCCGTATAACACGCTAATGGGACCCAGTTAGGGATCTCTTTGAAATCAATAATATCACCATTGGCAATCAAAGCCGCTCCTATAATACCCATCACTTTTTGTGCATCGCTGCCTCCATGTCCCAAACTAAAAGCCGCCGATGACAACAGCTGTAGTTTTTTGAACATTTGGTTTATTTTCGCTGATGTAGGCTTGCGGAAAACCTCCACATAATAGTATACCACTCCGAATATGGCAAAAAAGACCATCATAAAATAATTCAGAGTGCGGTTATCGGCTTTGTCGAGGTCTTTCACCAACGACGCTTCTACATCAACCTTGAAATCTTTTACAAAGCGTTGGGTTTGAGCGGCACTAAAACCAGAAATTTTCGCCACGGCAATCGCGGTATTTTGAGCACCTGCGGCATCGTATTGGGCAAACAACGGCTCACATGCAATAAGCACCTCGTTCAATCGTGCCAATTCCGCTTGTTTTTCTGGATTGAAAAAGGCCTCTTTTTTAGCCGCATCATACCCTAAGAATTTCTCTGCGATTTCACGCTGCTTGGCGATTTTAATATCACTAAGGTCTATATGACTCGAAATATCAGCTACCACCGCATCTCCGCCACGAGAATTATACCCCTCTAGGTAGGGTAATGATTCATCAAAACGTGATTTGGCCAACGTATAATTGGCCTTTATTTTTTGATCTTCGGGATGCAGTTTGTATTTTTTTTCGTAACTCTCTACGCTATAAAACTTCGACAAATTTTGCTCCAACTTAACACCCATAAAGTAATCGAATATTAAGAACATTCCCGCCGATGCGAGTGCCATAATAGCCAAACGACCCCATACATGCTGTTTTATGGTAACCAATGTAATAAATGCCGAAATAAGCATTCCAATAATCGGAGCCAAAAAGATGAAATAAATGGTGATCATTATTTTATCAGAAGCTACAATTTCAGAGATTGGAATAAATCCTTTTACCGCATACGCATGTGCAATAGCCGCTCCTGCAAATCCACCAATTAAGGTATGCGAGGAAGAAGAGGGAATGCCATACCACCACGTAAGTAGATTCCAAAAAATAGCAGCCACAATACCCGCTAAAATAACCTCTAGTGTAATATAGGTATCGACCACCGTTTTGGAGATGGTATTGGCTACTGCGTGGTCTTTAAAAAGGAAAAAGGCACCAAAGTTGAACATGGCAGCCCATATAACCGCTTGAACCGGTGTTAAAACCTTAGTTGATACAATCGTGGCTATAGAATTAGCCGCATCGTGAAATCCGTTTATATAATCAAAAACCAGCGCAAGTACGATAATAGCAACGACTAAACTCATGTGCGTTAGGCGTATTTAACGATTATAGTCTCAATTACATTCGCCACATCCTCAAATTTGTCGGTGGCAATTTCCATCACGGTAAAAACCTCACGACGGCGAATCAAATTCTTAAAGTCGTGTTCTGTTTCAAATAAATGCTTGATGTTTTTATCAAAAACGTTGTCAGCATGATTTTCAAGACTGTTGATTTTAACAATCGACTCCATGATTTTTTCAGGGCGTTTGAGTTCACGTAATTGCATGATTACTCTACTTACTTCTTGAGCACCTTCACAAATTAACTCCGCCAAAGATTGAATATGCTCATCGTTAGGATCTACCCCGTGAAATTCCATTTTTTTGCACGAAGCAAAAATATAATCGGCCACATCATCGGTAGCCGTTGCTAAATAGTGAATGTCTTCTCTATCGAAAGGCGTAATGAAGTTTTTGCCTAACTCGTAAAATATTTGGTGCGTAACCTCATCGTTTTTATGCTCCAAATTTTCCAATTCTTGGTAAATAAGAAATCGTTTTTCCGGATTGGTTTCATGAACATACATCTTGAATTCATTTCCCATCAACGCAATGTTAGCAGCTGCTTGTTCGAACAAGGTGTAAAATATTTTATCTTTAGGAAGAAAAATACTTAATATGTTATTTATGGCCATAATTTTTTGAGGTAAGCGAAATTAATGATGGAGAACAAGCTTTTTGCTATGTTTTACATTGTTAACACATACTTAACACTACGATTTTATTCCCAAGGAAAACGATAGTCCCAAAGCTGATATACCCGAACGTTTCCGCGGCTTTGCAAGTTCAATACCACCACATCACTTAACGTGGCTGTCATTAAACACTTAGACCGAATATTGTAATCTATTTCTTGTTCAGAATTCAATCCGACGGTCAAAATTTGCGTACTCGAACCGGAATCTTTCTCCTTAACTTTTAAATACTTAATCGCCTCTTCCATTAATTGTTGTTTAATGGGTCCTTCGGCCCGATTTTGTGCTTTAAATTTAAGCGTGTTTGCCGATCCGTGGGCGCGTTCAATTTTCAAATCGCCCAATACCTGTAAGGTTTCCTGAGAAAAGGGCGACTTGAGCCCTTTAATCCGTAAATAACTCAAATTTAAATCAACCGTATCCCCGTAAAAATTAAATAAATAATGAAGGTCTTCCATGACCATCAAACGGATAACCCCTTCGCTATTTAATAGGTCCTTCTGCTCTTTGAAGTATACCGAATTAATCAAGTCGGCTTTTGCCTGTTTGGATAATGAGGACACGAAATGATCGCGGTATTGTTTCCAATTTCTTAGTTCTGTGATTTTTCCGTTGGGGGCAATTTTGATTTCTAGTGGTATTTTCTCTATAGAATTGGCTTTTAAAAAGGGCTTTTGTCCTTCGTCATCACTATAAAACGTTCCTGTAAACCAACTCGTATCGGTGGTAGCACGTTTGAAAATTAGAAATGCGGTGTCGAGCTTCACATCCAATAAAAAACCATTTTCGTTGGCAATGTATTCTTGCGCCACCCGACGAAATATGAAAGACTTGAAACTGGGGAAATTAGACCCGATGTATTCCAACTCGGGAATATGTCCGTAGGCACTGGTATCGGCGGTAACGGTAGTAGCAGGCGTTAGTTGGGCAGCAGTGCGACCTACAAAAAAGAAGGAAGAACAGAGCGCAACGATTGCAATGGAAAATACGGACTGGGATTTTACTAGCATATAGGAGCCATTAAGACGTAGGGTTTGAACTAAAGGTTGACTGCAAACATACAACGGGGTACATAAACGAAAAAAGGCCATCGATGAACGACGGCCTTTTTTGATGGTTTTATAAAATTAACCTTGCATTACGATATCAAGCACTGCTTTGAAACCTTGGGGATCGTTCATGGCCAATTCAGCCAATGTTTTACGGTCCATGGTTAACGAAGAGGTACTGAATTTTCCCATAAATACGGAATAACTCACACCGTGTTCGCGGCAGGCGGCATTGATACGCATAATCCACAAGGCGCGGAATTCGCGTTTTTTGGCTCTACGATCGCGGTAAGCATAGGTTAAACCTTTCTCTACTGCGTTTTTCGCTACAGTCCATACGTTTTTACGTCTTCCGAAGTAACCTTTGGCTAACTTCAGGGTCTTTTTTCTCCGAGCCTTACTGGCTACGTGATTTACGGATCTTGGCATATTATGTTAGTTTAATGGCATGAGCGGCACAAGGCACTTGTTAGCTCCGGCCAATGTTTTTTTTTGGTTTATTTTCCAATTCGGAGCATGAATTTCACATTGCTCATGTCTCTCTCGTTAACCATAGCAGGTTTAGCAAGTGCTTTTTTGCGTTTGGTTGCTTTTTTGGTCAAGATATGATTCAAGAAAGCTTTACGGCGTTTTACTTTTCCAGTGCCCGTTACTTTGAAACGTTTCTTCGCGCTGGAATTGGTCTTCATTTTTGGCATATTCGTATACGTTAATTGTTATTTTTTGGCGTTTTTGGGTGCAAGGATAATCACAACTTTTTTACCTTCGCGTTTGGGTTCCATTTCGAGTTTTGCATGACCGTCTTCGATCAGTTTGTTTGCAAAATTCATCAACAAATCAATACCGCGTTCGATAAATACGATGGTACGACCTCTAAAGAAAACGAAAGCGCGCACTTTATTTCCCTCTTCTAAAAAGGAAATTGCATGCTTCATTTTGAAGTTAACGTCGTGTTCATCGGTATTAGGACCAAAGCGAATTTCCTTAATTTCTTGCTTAACGGCGTTCGCTTTGATTTCTTTTTGCTTCTTCTTCTGTTCGTAAAGGAACTTTTTGTAATCCGTTACTTTACATACAGGAGGTTCTGCATTGGGGCTAATTTCAACCAAGTCTAAACCCAACTCATAAGCCATTTCAATGGCTTTCTCAGTCGGATAGATACCCATCTCGATATTATCACCAACCAAACGTATTTCTTTTGCGACGATACGTTCGTTGATTTTGTGGGGATCTTCCCTACGGCGACTTTTAGGTTTAAATACTGGCTTCATCAATTATTCGTTCAGCAAATTGCTGTAATTCCATTAATCCTAGATCTGTACCCCCGTGCATCCTTACAGATACCGATTGTGCTTCGGCTTCTTTCTCCCCTACAATAAGCATGTACGGGGTTTTTGAGACTTCAGCATCACGGATTTTCTTACCGGCTTTCTCCGATCTGTGATCAATAGAGGCGCGAATATCGTTCTTTTTAAGGAATTTTACAACTTCATTCCCGTAAGCGGCATATTTATCTGAAATAGGCAATACAATTACTTGTTTCGGAGCCAACCAAACCGGAAGTTTTCCCGCATAATGCTCGAGTAAAAATCCAATAAAGCGCTCGTGTGTGCTCAAAGGCGCCCGGTGTATGATAAGAGGACGTTCCTTTTCGTTCTTCTCGTTAATAAAATACAAGTCGAAACGATCGGCTTGCGCAAAATCTACCTGGTTCGTAGCCAACGTAAACTCACGCCCAATGGCACTGTATACTTGGATGTCGATTTTGGGACCGTAAAAGGCGGCTTCGTCTTCCACTTCCACGTAGTTCACCCCCATTTTATCCAATACTTTCCGCACCATGGATTCGGTTTTGATCCACAACTCCGGCATATCGATATACTTTTCACCTAAACGGGCCGGATTGTGCTTCGAAAAACGCATTACGTATTTATCAATGCCGAATTTTTCAAAATGCTTTAAATACAACGCATTTACATTTTGGAATTCCTCTTCAAACTGGGCTTCGGTGCAATAAATGTGTGCATCGTTCATTTGAAGACTCCGCACGCGCATCAGACCAAATAACTCCCCACTCTGTTCGTAGCGGTAACACGTACCGTATTCCGCTAAACGAATCGGAAGGTCGCGATACGACTTAGGTGTGGCCGCAAAAATTTTATGGTGATGCGGACAATTCATCGCCTTTAAATAATAGTTGATTCCATCTATTTCCATAGGCGGAAACATACTGTCCTTATAATAAGGTAAGTGTCCGCTTTTTAAGTACATGCTCTCGCGTGCAATATGAGGGGTCTTTACCCGATCGTAACCCGCTTCGCGCTCTACCTTTTTTGCGTACGTTTCCAAGGCCTCGATCATAGCACCGCCATTCGGCAACCACAAAGGCAAACCCGGACCCACATCGTCGTCGAAGGTATAAATCTCTAGTTCTTTGCCCAACTTACGGTGATCGCGACGCTTTGCTTCCTCCAGCATCTCTAAATGTTCGTCTAAGTCTGCTTTTTTAGGGAAGGTAATGGCATAAATACGCGTAAGCTGTTTATTCTTCTCATCACCGCGCCAATACGCACCGGCAGTAGACAATACCTTAACGGCTTTCACATGACCGGTATGGGTTATATGCGGACCTCTACACAAGTCGGTAAAATCGCCCTGCTGGTAAAACGTGATGCTTCCGTCTTGTAAATCTTTTATTAAGTCTAATTTATAAGGATCCGCTTTTTGCTCGAAATAGGCCAACGCGTCGGCTTTTGAAACCTCTGTTCTAATGAATACCGAATTGCGCTTGGCCAATTCACGCATTTTGGTTTCTACTTTCTCAAAATCCGCATCGGTAAACGTATAGTCTCCGAAATCTACATCGTAGTAAAATCCAAATTGTATAGCCGGACCGATACCCAGTTTCACGCCGGGAAACAAGGATTCTAAAGCTTCTGCTAATAAATGGGCCGAACTGTGCCAATAGGTTTGCTTGCCTTCCGCATCGTTCCACGTTAATAAAGCCAAGTGACTATTTTGCACCAAAGGGGTCGTGGCATCAACCACCAAATCGTTGACCTTAGCGGCTAGCACATTACGCGCCAGTCCTTCACTAATCGAAAGGGCCACGTCCATCGGAGTCGATCCATACGGATACTCGCGTTGGGCGCCATCGGGAAGGGTTATTATTACGGGATTCATTAAAAATGCAAAGTTCGTTAAATAAGTCAATTTAAACAATGTGAAAAATTCAACCCATCTAACATATATTTGCGTAAATCGATTATGAAAATAGTATTCCTAAAATTCAAAACCCTTTTTACCCTAGTGACACTCCTCACTGCGTTCTGTTCCTCTAAGGTCCAAGCCCAAACCGAGCCCATTGCTGATACCACTGTTTTTTACAGCATCCAAACCCAAAGTGGCAAAGTGGAAGGTCGCATCTTGCGTGAAGATGCCCGCGAAATCGAACTGGTAAAAGACGACGGCACTACCATTATCATCCCCACCTATGCCGTTCAAATGAAAACGCGCATCGCCAATCCAAAAGCGCTAGGTCCCATTATTCACCCCACACGCTACCTCTACGCCCCTTCCGCCATTCCCCTCAAACAAGGTGAAGGCTACCTTAATATGATTTACTTCCTGGTATTTCAGGCCCAATATGGAATCACAGATAATATTAGTATCGGTTTAACGTCCACGCCCATACTCATGCCCACTTTCGTTAACGTAAAAGTGGCTAGTAAAATAGGTGAAGACTTATACGCCAGCTTCGGCGGACAAATCGGTAAACTCTGGTACGGCGATGCAGAATCTCTAGGACTTGTATTTGCCAATTTAACCTACGGCAACAAAGAGGCCAACATTACCCTCAATACGGGTTATGGTTTCTACACCCGTTCCAAAAATCAGTTGCCCATTATCGAAGTTAGTGGCTTGTATCAAACTTCCCCCAAAGTAAGTTTAGTAGGTGAATTATGGGTGCTCATGCATCAAGGTCGGCAACCTACTTTTATCGGGGGACCCGCATTGCGGATCAATGCCATTAAAAATGGATTCATTGATGTGGGCGTTTTATCGGCCGCCATCAGTCTGGAAGATACTGAATACACGTATGATCCTAACACCAATACGAATGTTGAAAAGACCGTCACAGAGCGTAAGGGTTACTGGCCCATTCCCTTTGTCAGTTTGGGTATAACGTTTTAATTCAGGGGAAGAATTCCTAACGGCTTCACTCCTATTGAACCCTTTAAGCCATCCAAATCGGGTGGCTTTTTTTGTTTCGGGGGAAGCTTTCCTAACGGCTTCGCTCCTATTTAACCCTTTAAAGTCATCCTAATTGGGTGGCTTTTTTGTTTCGGGGGAAATTAATTACGATTAGGGTTTAAACGCCTCCAAAACAGGCAATGCCTTGAATGCAAAATCAAAGCACGCTTGGTTTTCCCACATAGACCCTTCTTTAGATTCCGGACCGTTGAAGGCAACCCACGTACCTTCCCAATAGGCATAACCACTGGCAAAAGGCCTGTTTCTGCAGCCTTTAATTAGGTGACGCACCTGCTCGTACTGACCGTTGGTACTGGCCGGATAATTCGGATGTAAATCGCCCTCCCAACCCATTACATTATCCGTCCAATCGGCCCAGGAAAATGTGAACGGATAGCTGTTTTCCGCCATAATCACGCGCTTGCCGTAGTTGGCATACAGGCGATCCATGGTCTGAAAAAAACTATCGGTATTGTACCCGTGCCATTTGGGATAATAAGAAAGTCCGATCATATCATAATCTACGCCGTGAGCCTCCAATGCCTTGTAAAAATAATCCGCATTTTTATAATTGGAAATATGGTACATGATGGGGATTTCGGCATTGAAATCGCGCGTGGTTTTTGAAACCAATCGCAACAAACTGTAAAAGGCGCTGGTATCGGATATTCTGGCTTTCGGCCACAAAAAGCCCCCATCAATTTCATTTCCCAATTGAATCATGTCCGGATTAAAGGTTCGCAACATGCGTTCGGTATACCTTTTTAAATCGGATCCTAAATTTTCTAGACTGGATTGGTCCCATTCTATGGGGATTTGCTGATTGCCCGGATCGGCCCAGGTATTGGAATAATGCAAATCAATCCAAATTAATAATCCCTCTTTCCGGGCTAAATTAACCAATTTCAAAATGGAATCGGATTGATAATTGGGATCGTTCCCTACCCAAACCCGGAAGCGCAGGGTATTAATGCCCTTACTCTTTAAATATGGAAAAATACGAACCGATTGGCCCTTCTCGTCCTTAAAAATTTCACCTTGTCGCAAAATCATACTCAAACTGCTCACATCCATGGCACTAATAAAGGAATCAATATTCCCCTTTTCTTTAAAGGGAGGTCCCACTAACGGCGGCGTCTGTTTTTGGCACGCGGCAAAGACGCATACCAAAACGATACCCAAACCCCATCCTATTTTTCGCATTGGTGAATTTTTTTACTGCACTAAAATACGTGTTTTTCGCAAAACCCCGATTTTCTATTTGCGATAATTACAACGTCATGACTCGAAAGTGTTGCGGATTCCCTCTTTTAAAGTGCGTATACCATCCCTGTTAATACCGCATAAAGTTCGATCTTTTTTTCGGGGGAAGCCATATTAACGGCTTCGCTCCTATGGTCGGCAAAAGACACGTTTTTGACTTTTTAAAATTACGCAAAATCGGCGAACGCGCCGCGGATTCTGCAAAATTTAAATGTAGGTGGTTCTGAATGTTTGGGTCGGACGTCGTAATTTTGGCCATTGGGTACATTCAAAGTGGCTGCGCCCATTTGGGAAATTAATGAACAGTATAGACAATGATAGATAGATCTGAGCGAATAAAAGGATTGCGGGAAGCGGTTGCGGTAGATACGGAACGCAGTTCTTTGGCGATAGAGCAATTCCAAAATACGAGTTTACGCCCGATACTGAAGTTTCAGAACGCGGTTATCGTACTTTATTTCACGGCGCAATTGAACGGGGAGGAAATCCCAAAGAGCAGTGTTTTGCGGGAGGCGTTGATTAAGGTTCGGTTTCAGAAAGACCCCATCATTCGGAATACGTTAATTGGGATGGTATTGGGTCTATTGAGCGCGGAGGAATTGGAATTTTACGTATTGCACAAGGCCGAGCTCACGAAGCGGATTGTGGCATTGCTGTGTCAGCGGCTAAAGGACGAGTTGAAGGTGGG
>CAMBBZ010000048.1 GCA_945863965.1 Chitinophaga pinensis
GAATCTTCCCACCCTGGAACCACGATAGGCAGGTTGCGCTCGGCTGCCGCCAACATCCAACTGTCCTTCGGGTCTATTTCGTAATACTGCTCGAGTTCCCCACTCAGCAAGATTTGGTACATATATTCATGCGGGAAAAACCGTTCGCCCGCATCTTGGGCCTTTTTCCAAATACCGTGAATGTGCTTTTGTAAACGTCGGAACGCCTCTTCTTCGGGAATGCAGGTATCAGTAACACGATTGTAATGGTTTTCTAATAAATCCCATTCGTCTTGAGGACTCAAATCGCGGTAATTGGGTACGCGCTTGTAGTGTTTGTGGGCTACCAAGTTCATGATGTCCTCTTCTAAATTGGCACCTGTGCAGCTAATAATATCTACTTTACCCTGACGAATCATTTCGGCAAAACTTTTTCCCAATTCAGCCGTACTCATCGCACCTGCAAGGGTTACCATCATTTTGCCCCCTTCGTTTAAGTGGGTTTCGTATCCTTTGGCGGCATCAACCAATGCAGCCGCATTAAAGTGCTTATAGTGACTTTCAACAAACTGAGAAATAGGACCTTTCATGCCGCAAAGGTACGGGCATTTTTGATCACTTTGTTTGGGATAATAACCTAAAAACTACTCCCCTAAAAACCACAATTTCTTGAATCGTTCTTTCTTTCTCGGCATCAACGCGACCTTTTCCTGCACATAAGCCAAGGCCTCTTCCATATCGTCCGTTATGAGAACCAAGTTAATATCGTCGGGTGAAATGGTTTGGCTTTTTTCCATATCCTGCATTTGCAAAAACAATCCCTTCCAATAATCTTTCCCAATTAATACCACGGGAAACCAAGGCATTTTTTGGGTTTGTATTAAGGTAAGTGCCTCAAATAATTCATCTAGGGTTCCAAAACCACCTGGAAACACAATAAATCCAAAGGAATACTTAAACAACAACACCTTGCGAACAAAAAAGTACTTTATATCTACCCGAACATTTAAATAGGGATTGCCATCTTGTTCAAAAGGCAGTTCGATATTGATTCCTACACTTTTACCTTTGGCTTCCATCGCACCTTGATTGGCGGCTTGCATGATACCCGGACCTCCACCGGTAAGTACCGTGAATCCCAAATTGCTAACGCGAGCGCCCATTTCCCGAGCTTTTTCGTAGTACTCATGACCCGGTTTGTATCGGGCCGAACCAAAAATCGTTATACAAGGTCCCACAAAATGTAATTTGCGGAAACCCTTTAAAAACTGAAAGAGTACGCGAAATCCAAAAATGAGCTCCGTGAAACGGTTGTGTGGACCCTCGAGCATTTCGAGATTGGCCAATTTTCTATTATTTTCCATAAACAAAACTGCCTCCGTGGAGGAGGCAGCAAGTTAAATGATTTATTGGTTTTAAAATATTTCTGCAGCTGTAAATTGGCCAACATTCTGTTATTCCCATAAACAAAACTGCCTCCGTGGAGGAGGCAGCAAGTTAAATGATTTATTGGTTTTAAAATATTTCTGCAGCTGTAAAAAAGAAACTGCCTTCGATGGCGGCATTTTCATCGCTGTCGCTGCCGTGAACGGCATTGGCATCGATACTCTTCGCATATAAATTACGTATGGTACCTGCATCCGCTTTTTGTGGATCCGTAGCCCCAATGATCGTGCGAAAATCTGCTACTGCATTGTCTTTTTCCAGAATCGCAGCAAAAATAGGTCCGCTAATCATGAAAGAAACCAAATCTGCATAGAACGGGCGTTCCTTATGAACCTCGTAAAAAGCACCCGCTTGTTCTTCCGTTAAATGAATGTACTTCATTGCTTTAATCTGAAAACCCGCAGTAATAATGTGGTCGATAATTTTACCCGCATGTCCGTTGGCAACGGCATCTGGTTTAATCATGGTGAAAGTACGATTAGTCATGTTTTAATATTTAGTGCAAAATTCGTACTTTTTTAGGAGTATTTTTCGAATAATTGGTACGCCAGGCTGTTTATTTCGACCAATTTAGTAATGCCCTTCCTTGATTTCCCCCGAGAGGTATTATTTTCGAATGCAATGTGCTTTTCCTATTCCGTTCATCAAGTCCAAAACACGCTTCCTTTCGAGGTCTCGAATTTGCAAATTCCCATACCTGGATTTTTTTTTAGCGGCTTTGAACACCCAAAATTGCCCATTTGTACGGCTTCTGAAAGATGGGAATTGGCACAGTGGGGACTGATACCCGCATGGGCAAAAACCGAACAGCAGCAAACAGAAATACAAGCGCTTACCTTAAATGCCCGCAGTGAAACGGCATTTGAAAAACCCGCTTTTAAAGATGCTTGGTCCAAAAGACCCTGCCTCATACTGGCCAATGGTTTTTTTGAATGGCAACACCGAGGCCAAGAACGCATACCCTATTATATCAGTCACCAAACAGCCACACATTTATGGTTTGCCGGACTTTACGAGGATGTAAAAATAGGGCCGCAGTGGCAGCGAACTTATACCTTATTAACTACAGAAGCTCGAGGCATCATGACCGAAATTCACCACACTAAAAATCGGATGCCCGTAATGCTCCCGGAAGCAAATCTGTCTGAATGGCTTCATGGATCTTTGGCCGACCGCACCCAATTATGCCTTCCAAATGATCCCGATTTTTTAACAGCCCACCGAGTAAATCCGCTATTGAATAAAAACAGCCCCGACCGAAATGCCTCTTGGGCGATACAATCGTATCAAAAACCGCAAACCGAACTCCCTTTTTGATTGTTTTTCCTTTAGATTTGTTGCTTCTAAACCCCATGAAATCATTGTTCCTCGCTGCCTCCTGCAGCCTTGTTCTTTTTGCATGTCAATCAAATAATTCCCCAGTCTCCGATTCGGAAAACACCGATTCTACTGCCGCGCCAATCGCCACAACCAAAGTGGAATCTTTGCCGCCCGTAGATTCAAAATGGAACCGCTTTGCGCTAATGCTTGCGGGCGACACGACGTTATACGGCCAGAACCAGCCCCACACCGACGTATGGAAAAACTATGCCCGTAACAGCTCACAAAAATGGACTGTTTTAAACGAACAAGTGGCCCAACCCATTCAAAATTGGGTGTCGCAACAACAATACAACCAGAAATATCCAACCCGAACCTTGTTGTATCCCTTTGCCGGTGGTGACTTTTTTTACGCCAATCTCTTTTTTCCCAATAAAGACACCATTATAATGGTTGGTTTAGAACCTCCGGGATTCTTATTCAATCCTGATTCTGTAGATCAGGCGCTTTTGGCAACCTATCTTAACGATTTGGAAAAATCGTTATTCTTCCCCCATAAATTAGGGTTCTTTAGAACCAAATCTATGGCCATTGATTTTGAAAAAGGACTACTCAATGGCACCGTGCATACGTGTTTATACTATTTGGCCAAAGCCAATAAGCAAATCCATTACGTAAAAGCCATGAATTTTGACGCTGAAGGTAATTTTAGTGATGTTTCCGATATTGGAACCGTTAAACACGGTAAAAAAGGATACCGCATTGGATATGCTGCAAAAGGCGATACGCAAATTAAAGAATTGATCTACTTTGCTGAGAATTTGGCCAATAGCGGGGTGTATTTCACTGACAATAAAGTCAAAAGTTTAATCCCTTCAGCGAAATTTATGGAAAAGCACCACAATACCTCGGCTTTCTTTAAAGCAGCCACGTATTTAATGCACAAAAGCTATTTTTCCTGGATTCGGAATACGTGTACCAATGCGAGTGCGGTTATTTTACAAGACGACAGTGGTATTCCACTGAGATTACTGGAATCGTCTAACTACAAGGTTCAGCTTTTAGGCAATTACACCCGTACGATTCCATTGTTTGGTAATTTGTTTCAACCCGATTTAAAGGAACGATATTTACAGGAAAAACCGGCTAAATTGCCTTTTACCATCGGCTACAACGCCCAATTTGGCGAATGCAATTTGCAACTAGCCACCAAATAACCCAACCACTAAATGAATCACGTTCCCTATTATATTGAGCTAAGTGCTCACGCTAAAGGTATATCCCCAGACGATATAGATATTGCGACTGCGTTTTTAAGTGGCTATGCCTTTGATTCTTTTGATTCCAACGAAAACATACTTCGGGCCTTCATAAAGGCTTCTGAAATTAACCCAGCCCTAAAAGGCGAAATTGAAGCGCTCATTTCACTGTATGTGGAAAATATAGAATGGCTGGAACACCCCTATGAAAATTGGAATCAAAAATGGGAAGAAAATTATTTCCAACCTATCGATATTGGGTCCTTTCATGTTAGAGCTCCGTTTCACCCGGCCTCTCAGAAACCCCACGTAATTACCATTGAGCCCCGAATGAGCTTCGGCACCGGACACCACGGTACTACCCGCCTGATGCTTTCCTATCTCGACCAATATGCCGAACGCATTCAAAATGCCCGCGTTTTAGATATGGGAACAGGAACCGGAATTTTAGCCATCGCTGCTGAGAAATTAGGCGCGCGTGAGGTTTGGGGAATCGAAATCGACGATTGGGTTGTAGACAACGCGAACGACAACTTACAGGTTAATACCTGTTCTAAAACCCGAGTTTCCTTGGGAACGGCAGCCCTCCTCACAGATGCATACAACCGCTATTATGATGTGGTTATAGCCAATATCCATCGCGAAGTAATACTGGCAGATTTGGCCGACTACGAGCGGGTTTTAAAACCGGGCGGCATTATGTTTATTAGCGGTTTGCAAGAAAACGACATCCCTCAAGTAGATGCCCGTGCTGGGGATCTTTTATTGAAAAAAGAATTGCAAAAATCGCAAGACGGTTGGCAAGGGTTGGTTTATTCAAAGCCCAATTAGTAACTTCGAGCATTCAGCAGATACGCATATTTTGTCCGGAATAATCAAATTACTTACAGACGCCGTTGCCAATCAAATTGCCGCCGGTGAGGTGGTCCAAAGGCCTGCGAGTATCGTAAAGGAGCTTTTGGAAAACAGCATTGATGCCGGTGCAACCCATATTAAATTACTCATTAAAGACGGCGGAAGTACCCTCGTACAGGTAATCGACAATGGAAAAGGAATGAGCGAAACCGACGCACGACTTTGCTGGGAGCGGCATGCCACCTCTAAAATAAATCGAGCTGAAGACCTATTTACATTGCATACTTACGGATTTCGGGGAGAAGCCATGGCTTCCATTGCCGCTGTCGCTCAAGTAGAGATGAAAACCCGACGCCAATCCGACGAAGTGGGTACGTTCATCCGTATCGAAGCCAGCGAATGCCTCGAACAACAAATTTGTAGCGCTCCTGTGGGCACCTCCATAGCGGTTAAAAATGTGTTCTTTAACATCCCAGCCCGACGCAATTTTTTAAAATCTATAACCGTTGAAACCAAACATATTTTTGAAGAATTTCAGCGACAAGCCTTAACCAATCCGCACATCGCCTTTCAATTATTCAATCAGAACGTTGATGTGTTCGATTTCCCGATTAGACCAATCAAAGAACGTGTAGCCGATGTGCTCGGGCGCAAAAAAATCGATGCTTTTATCGACGTTAACGAGCCCACAGAGATTATCGATATCCAAGGATTTATAGGCGCACCCGAATTGGCTCGCAAAACACGAGGCGACCAATTCTTTTACGTTAACAACCGCTTTATAAAAAGCCCCTACTTTCACCATGCCCTAACCCAAGCATTCGAAGGTGTTTTAGAAAAAGACCAATTTCCCACTTATGTGCTATTTTTCACTATCGACCCTAGTAAAGTCGATGTAAACGTGCATCCCACAAAAACGGAAGTCAAATTCGAAGACGAGCGCCATATTTATAATATTCTGAAAGCCGCCATACGTAAGTCCCTTAATGCCTTTATAATTCCCCAAAACAATCCTGAATTCTCCAACGATTCCCTTGGCAATTGGATGAAGTCGGACCCGTTTACTCAAACACCCAATTGGACCGATTTCAATCCCTCTAATTCCCCATCCAATTCCCAAAGAAACTCATATAACCCGTTTCCAAATACCGATAAAGGACCGCGGTACCAAGGTCAAGATTGGCAAAAAATTTTAGGTCCTACAGACTCCCTGAGCTCTCGATTCGATGAAACGACCCGATTTCAACAGCCGGCGCAATTCCCAACCACAACCACAACACCAGCAGCACCCTTTGAGCTCAAAGGCTTTTTTACTTTGGGAGAATCTTACTTGGCCTGTAATGTCAGTCATACCCTACATGTTATCGATATCAAGCGAGCCCAGCAACATTTGTTTTTCAACCAATACAGCCAACAATTAGAAAAACAAAAAGGACAATCGCAGCAGTTATTATTCCCACGAAATATTGAACTTCCAGCTGCTAAATTGGCTATTCTGCTCGAGTTAATGGATGCATTTTCTTTTTTAGGATTCGATCTCGGCCATTTCGGAGGCAATGCCATTATTATTAACGGACTTCCCGCTCAGCTACCCGCATGTAACGAACAAGCGCTAATTGAGCAAATCATCGACGATTACGAACAAACCGCTGGAGACGTAAAACTGAGTAAAAATCAATCCTTAGCCTTAAGTATGTCCCGTCAAAGCGCGAGCAAACAAGCCCTAGCTCGCAACAAAGAAGAATTTGAATACCTAATTTCCGAACTATTCAAGTGCAGCATGCCCCAATACACCTTCGATGGAAAACAAATCTATGTTACTCTCGGAGCGGATAGTATCTTTGAATTGTTTAATAAAAAGAAACGACTATGATGTCTAATCTGCCGCCAGGCCTAAAAAATATATTGATTGTAATGGTTTTGGGCGCTATGGCTCAAACCGCCTTGCCGCGCATAGGTATTGATCCCACCAATTGGTACCTTTTTTATCCAGATTCACAAAACTTTCGTATTTGGCAGTTAATCACCCATATTTTTTGTCACGGTGGTTTCGGGCATATCCTATTCAATGGTATCGCCTTATTCTCATTCGGGATGGTGGTAGAACACCGTTTAGGCACATCGCTATTTTTGAAGCTTTTCTTGGTAAGTGGTTTAGGTGCCGTATTCATACATTTCGCGTGGATGGGCTATTGGATTTTTGAACAAACCGGGTATTTATTTCCCAATTTAGCGACAGGTCAAGAATTTATACCCTATCCCCCAATGCTAGGCGCCAGTGGCGCGTTGTACGGGGTTATGACGGCGTTCGCCCTGCTCTATCCCGATGAAAGCATGATCTTTCTTTTCCTTCCTTATCCGATCAAAGCAAAATATTTGGTGCCCATTATCGTTGGATTGGATGTATTGCTCGGAATTGTTGATTTAGAATCAGATAATATCGCCCATTTTGCTCATATTGGTGGTGCCTTATTCGGATTCTTGTTCGTTAAGACTTGGCAACGCTATTTTGTAAAATGATAACCAATAGACCCCTTTTTCGATTAAACAGCAAACCTTTCGACCCTATGAATCGGGCCGTGGTTAATCTTATTTGGGCTAATGTAATTGTCTTTATTGGTCTCTTTATTATTCGTTTGCTGCCCTTTGGCGATGCCGTATTTTACTTTTTAAGCTTCAATCCTACCAAACCCCTTTACGCCTCTTTTTATAGTATTATCACCAGCCTATTCGTGCACGATGGCCTATTTCATCTATTAGGAAATATGTTATGGCTCTACTTTATGGGCATAATTTTAGAAGATCTCATCGGTAAAAAGCCCATTTACACTCTGTTTTTCGGCGGCGGCATATTAGGTGTAGCGGTATTTTATGCATTCAGTATGCTATTTAATCAGCCCAATCCTTTGGTGGGCGCCTCTGCAGGTATTGCTGCAATCTTGGCAGCCACTGCCCTATTTACCCCTCATTATCGGGTGTTTTTGTTCGGGGCAATTGAAGTAGAAATTCGATGGATCGTCCTTATAAAAGTAGTTTTTGACCTACTCGGAATGTTCGGGTCTTCTAATGCCGGCGGATACCAAGCCCATATAGGTGGTTATCTGTTTGGTTTCCTTTACATCACGGAGCTAAAAGGACAGTGGAACTTCCCCAAAATAAATTTCCCCAGAAAGTCTAGGAAGCCCAAACGCAGCGCCCACGTTAACATCCAAAAAAACAATACCCCAAGTCAAGAGGAAATTGATCGCATCCTAGATAAAATTAGTGCCGGTGGTTACGATTCCCTTAACGAAAAAGAAAAAGAAACCCTCTTTAAAGCGAGCCATAACAAATCGTGAAGTGGATACTTAAAATTTTGAATCTAGCCGTTCTGCCAGTTACCTTAATTGCCGCAGGTCTGCTATTTATTTCCGGTCAAGCTCCCGCCCTTTCTCCTTCGCATTCGACCTTAATTGCCCTTATTGGCATGGCATTCCCCGTTTGGTATGTATTAAATCTTATTCTATTGGGCTATTGGGCTATTCAACTCAAATTACGACTCATTATACCTTTATTTACCCTTATTTTTAATGTACAAGGGGCCCAACTTTATGTACAATGGAACGCAAGCGCTGGCGATTCAACCCTCCAGACCCTGAAAGTGATATCCTACAATGCCAACTTATTTGGTGCTAACCGCAATACCTCCGACGTCGATAGCATCGTTCAAATAATTGCCGAGCAAAACGCCGATTTAGTCCTTTTTCAAGAAGCCTTTAATCCCGACGGAAGTCTTAAAAAGCTAATGAAACAAATTGGTAAAAAGTTAGACCTGCCTTATTCCGAATGCTATAAATTACACCCAGATCGAAATTATGGCATGTGCATTATGTCTAAATACAGAATCAAAAATTGGGACAAAGTATACTTCTCACAACCTACGGGAAATATGGCCATGTATGCCGATATCAAAATCCCCGATTTGAAAGAGCCGGGATCCGAACGCACTATCCGTGTTTATAATATTCATTTACAATCCATCCGCTTTAACAAAACCGATTACAAAGCCATTGAAGAGGTAAATGCCGAACAAACATTCGATAAAAACACCACAGAAGGCATTATCAATCGAATTCGAATCGCCTATGGAAAACGAGCTCCGCAGGTTGACGCACTAAAAGAGGCTATTAATGCATGCAAATTGCCCAAATTGGTTATTGGCGACTTCAACGACGTGCCTGTTAGTTACACCTATTACGAGCTTTCGGAGGACCTAAACGATGCCTTTGTTTCACGAGGTAGCGGCTTGGAAACCACATATAAAGGCCCTTTCCCGAGCTTTCGAATCGATTACCAGCTTTATTCCTACCCTATTCAGTGTTTGAAATACGAAAGCATAAAAAAAGTGCCGAGCGATCATAAAATGATCGTCGGCACTTATGAGATTAGAAATTATAAAAAAGATCAGTAGTGTCCCGTTAACTGTTTTTCAATCCTTGTAAACCCGAGTAAAATAAGGCATCTACAACTATTTTGTGTTTTTTCGATTTCAATTCAAAAGAACGCTACAGGAAGATTAGCGATTTGCCGCGCTCATGCGCTGCAAGTCAACAATACTCCGTCGGGCTGCGTAAAAATTAGGTTCTATTTCTAACGCTTTTTGAAGATAATCTGCCCCTTGCATAATATTGCGATTGGCCACAGACAATTGGTATTTCAAAAACAAGAAGGCCGCTTCGGTTGCCACACGTTCGGTAATTTGGGCTTGAATGTGCTCCATAGATACCTTTTTGGACTTTAAAGTAGCATCTGTTAAGGCCACTGTAATCATAGAATCTGCCACCGACATGCGTCCGCGAGCAATTTCTATCCATGTTAAATCCCAAAAATAAGTCGGGTCTTGCGTCTCTTTCCACATTTGACTGAACATTTCAAAAGCGATAGTATCCTTACCTTCTTCCAACAAAAGCTTGGCCTTAATGTCTCTAAGGAACAAACTATTCGGGTTTTTCTTCAACCCCATTTCGGTGTAAAACATAGGCGTTTTTGAACTGCGCACCATGCCCGGAATTACCTTGTAGAAATAATGATAATAGGCTAATGTATCTAAAACCCCGGCATCAACGGAGCTGTCTTGAGCTACCCATTGGGTAAGCGTTGAGATTACTGTTTCCCTATCTTGGGCTTTTAATGCCAAGTCATAGGTTGCCTTCAAACCAGCCGTTGAAGACTTTGAATTGCTTTGACAGGCACTTAGTCCTGCAAAAGCCAAAAAGATGTATAGGTATTTCATTTTTATGATTTTACAATTTAACATGTATGTTAAGCGGCATGTATCCGCTTTAGCCCGAACTCATCTTTTAAAACATGATAGGCCATTTCAGAATAATACGCCAACGCATCGATTATCAAGTCTAAACTTTTGGGCTCAAACGTATGTCCAGAAATGCGATAGCTCAAAACCGTAGCATTGTCTTTTTCATTAAAGGAAAACTTCCCATACATCAAGTTCAAATTTACAATCAGTAATTCTTGCAAAAACTCATGGCGCTTCACAGTGGGCGCATAGGTAAAGGGAATCGTAATTTGAAAAACGGTAGCGTCGTTCTTGTATACGAAATAATTCCACGGTGTTGATTCTGTATCCTGCCAAACATCCATATAAACGGGCATTTCATTTTTTAACAAAATCCATTGTCCGTTCTCATCCACCTTTGATTCATCCTCCGCTAAACCCATTTGACAAATGGCATCCTCTACCTTTTTTATCAATACCGATAATTCCATGATGCAAAAGTACTAAATATGGCGTTGTGACCTACTCATAAACCAAAATACCAAGCCTACTATGCCCGTGGCGAATCCCATTAAACTTTCAAAAGGCTTCATCTGTACAAAAAACAAACACACACTCGCCGTCATTATTAAAAACACCAACGGCGTTAGGGGATATCCCCAAGCATTATAACCACTCGGCTTACCCTGTTTGAAACGAAGAACAAACAATCCTAAAACCGTTAAAAAAGTAAACAACGAAAGGGTAAAAGCCACATAATATATCAACGATTCAAAGTCCATTAGATGTAATAAAACAATGCTCACAACGGCCTGTAACCATATCGACCGCATGGGAATTTGCTGTGAATTCAATTCCGACCAAAACCGCAATTGAGGCACTTTTTCTAGCATCGTTTTCAATACCCTCGGTCCGGTGAAAATCATCGAACTAATAGTCGATACCAATAAAATACTAATCACGCCGCCCATAAATTTGCCCCAATTCGGACCCCAAATTTGCTGTGCCGCAATCAATCCCACTTCTTTTTTCCCCTTCAATAATTCTATCGGGGTACTGCTTAAAAATACCCAATTCAAGGCTGCATAAAGTACCATAACCACAAGAGTGCCGAGTAGTATCGATCGACTCAAATTGCGCCTTGGATTTTCAATACTTCCTGCAATATAAGCCGCTGCATTCCAACCGCTGTAGGCGAACGATACCCACACCAAACTCACCGAAAAACTCGCTTTGAACCAAAATCCATCAAAAATTTCATTCAATGCAGCGGTATTCGGACTAAAATCGATGTTCGATTTTTTGCCTAAATACCATCCCGAAAATATAAATACCAACATCAGCAACACCTTCGCCAGAGTCGATATCCGCTGAAACAATAATCCTATTGACAAACTCTTTGCATGTAACAAACTCAATCCAATAATCACTAAAATTCCGATTAGCGGACCGCTTACGTTAGGTAATACGCCTTGCAAATACGCCCCCAATGCCAAGGCCGCACCCGCTACTGGTGCTGCAAAACCAACCGTGGTACTTACAAATCCGGCCATATATCCGAGTGCCGGGTGAAATATTTCCGATAAAAAATGAAATTCTCCCCCGTCTTTGGAAAGGCGACCGGCTATTTCAGCATAGCTAAAAGCACCTGTGAGCGCGATCAAACCACCGGCGATCCAAATCATTAATAAGGCAAAACCGCTCTGTGTATCAAACAATTGATATCCCAAACTCGTAAAAACGCCTGTACCCACCATATTGGCTACCACCATACTCGTGGCCGACCACATATCTATATTTCGAGTCTCGCTCATGCACAACGAAACAACACATTTTTTATGAATAATGAAGCTCCCTTAAATTAATATCTTCCTCTTTTTTTGCATTCCTTATTTTTGCAATATGAATTCCCCCGAAAAAGATATCCTCAGCATCGATATTCACACCCATATCATCCCAGAAAATCTTCCCCAATGGAAAAAAAAGTTTGGATACGGAGAATTTGTATCGCTCGAACATCACAAGCCCTGCTGCGCGCGCATGATGATGGATGGAGAGTTCTTTCGAGAAGTCGAGAATAATTGTTGGGACCCCGAGCAGCGAATGAAAGAATGCAATCACGCACACGTTGACGTGCAAGTGCTCAGCACCATACCCGTAATGTTCAGCTATTGGGCCGATCCCAAACACACCCTCGAAATTTCAAAATTCCTCAACGACCATATCGCCGATATCTGTACCCGATATCCCAAACGCTTTGTGGGATTGGGAACCTTGCCCATGCAGCATACCGATTTGGCCATCCAAGAGCTCAAACGCTGCAAAGAAATCGGACTTAAAGGCATTCAAATTGGCTCTCATATTAACGAATGGAATCTCAATGAGCCCGCGTTATTTCCCATTTTCGAAGCCATGCAAGACCTCGATATGGCCCTATTTGTGCACCCCTGGTGGTACAGTGCCAAAAAGAAAATGCCCAAATATTGGCTGCCTTGGCTCGTAGGAATGCCCGCCGAAACGTCTTTGGCCATTACCAGTATGATTTTCGGGGGAATCTTTGAACGCCTTCCCCAGCTTCGAGTAGCATTCGCGCATGGCGGTGGCGCATTTCCCGCTACCATAGGTCGTATTGAACACGGATGGCGCGTGCGACCCGACTTAGTAGCCGTTGATAACCAGAAAAATCCCCGCGAATATTTAGGTCAGTTTTGGCTGGATAGTTTGGTGCACGACCCTAAAATGCTACGCTTTATAACCGATTTAGTGGGACTTGATAAAGTTTGCCTCGGGTCCGATTATCCCTTCCCACTAGGGGAAGACATACCAGGCGAACTCATCAAAAATTCAGGTTTTTCACAAGCCGAACAAGCCATCCTACTCGGCGATTCGGCATTAAAATGGCTCGACCTACCCAAAAACCTGTTTGTATGATTTAGTCACAACCCCAATTTTCACAACTGAATTATCCCGAAAGTCGCTATTTTTGTTACATGCGCATTGGTCCTATATTACTTACACTACTCTTTGGTTTTTTAGGAAACATAAATACCTCGCTCGCTCAGACGGAAGATGTTGCAAAATCTGCAATAAAAAAGGATAAAATTAGCCGCACTAATTCCAAAAACTCAGAAGACGTAAAAAAGGCCAAATCTTCAAAGTCGCAAAAAGGCCCGAGCATAAAAATTTCTAAACCATTTTACCCCGCGCCCACCAATCTCACACGCAACGCGGAACAAAATATGCATACCTCAATGGTCAACATGGGGCAAATTATCGAAATGGATGTGGTAAGTACGACCCGTATCACACAGCAAATATTGCCGATGCACGCCGATTCTCAACAATTAATCGTGAAACCCAAAAGTATCGTAGGGTATATGAATACGAATGGGAATAAGCAAGACATTTCCCAAGAAGATTCTATCACCGAGTTACTTTATACCATTGATAAAAATGGTGTACTCATGCACCTTACGGGAAGCGAAGATTACATAAAAGCCATGAAAATGTCGGGCATTAACAATGCGCAAACAGGCCTCAACATCATGGTATATTTCAAACACGATAAAGAACTGTTTCTGAATGATTCCTTCACTATTTCTCACGAGGGAAATCCATACACCTTCCAAAAAACGTTCATCCTAACGAGCCTGAATGCCGAGGAAGTTATTTTTAGTACCCACTCGCGAATCGTTCTCGATCAAAATTACAACATGAACGAATATGACATCCACCAACGCGTTGAGGGAACATCATCAGGTGTCATGAAGGTCCAACTATCCGATTATTTAGTCACCTATAACGAAGAAAATTTAGAACTCTCCGGAA